>NZ_SCOH01000041.1 GCF_005503445.1 Chitinivorax sp. B
TGTCTTCCTATGTGAACAACTCGGGGCCAGTCATGGGCTCAGGTGGGCAGAGTCTCCGTGCCAATATGGAGACAATGTCTGACTGGAGCCAGCCTGCATGCGGGATTGGTGATCTATGTGCAGGGAATAACTTCCGCAATGAAGCGGGTGTTGCCACCTTCAAGCTAAGGTACGATTCCCGTACCAATACCTTGAAGCAGCAGCCTAATGAGGCTCAGCTGACGACAGGCGGCGGTGAAAGCGCGGTAAGTCGATACTATAAGGATGTGCTGGACAATACTGCGGAGTGGCATGCAAATTCAGGAACAAATAATGCGGCAAAGAGCAGTGGTGATGGAACGACTCGGTTATGGCGAGCAGTTGAGCCGAATGAGTTAAAAGATGTATTGAGGTATGGGGATTACAACATTCATCCTAATTCCACCTTCAAACGATTTGCATTTGATGAGGGTTCGCTGGACGCGTTTATCAAGGCAAATCCTAGCAGGTCTTATACCAAGACGTACATTGATTTGCAGAGCAGCAAGCTTAATGAAATGGTGCACCATGGTGATCCTGGTGGCGTGGGTCGTGCTGTTGGGATTGACGTATTTGAAAAGCCCGAGTTCTATAAGTGGTTTAATAAAGTACATATTAAGGGAAGGTGATGTGTGAGAGCTTATTGTGCGAAAGCGATTGTAATATTTTTCTCCCCTATGAATGGTGGAAGGCCAGCAGTTCCCGTTGATAGTGGTTACGCACCATATCTTAGAGCAGGCGTTTTTCCAGATGATATGCCAGTTAGGATCAATGGGATGCCTAGTCGGGACGGTCAATATGATGTGAAGTATGAAGTTGAGATTGAGCTTATGTATCACCCAAAATTTGATTATTCACCGCTGAAGCCAGGGGAAAAATTTAGTCTAATAGAGGGGGTGAAGATTGTCGGAGCCGGTGAGATTATTTCGTCAATCTACGAAAGGGTAAATGATGAATACTATTAAGACGTCTATTCATGAAGGCATCATCTTTGAATCGTAGGGGTCAAAATCGTAGGGGTCAGAGTGGTTGATTTCGGCGGATAACTGCCGCCATCGGCGAAGTACTGGCCAGCTACCAATACGACCCGAACGGCAACCTGACCCTGAAAACGGTCGGCAATGTCAAACACGCCTTCCAGTACAACAGCCAGCAACAACTGACCCAGATCAATCTGGACAGCGCCGCGGGTACGCTACTGGGCAGCTACCGTTACAACGCCGACGGTAAACGCATCGGTCGCACAGATGGCGCCGGCAGTCAGGATTACCAGTATCTGGGTGATGACATCATCGCCGGTTACCCAACCGGGCAATACCAAACCCCGCTGTGGCGCACCGTGCACGGCGGTGCTACCGATGACCCGCTGCTGCGTATTACCAGTCAGGGCACCCAGACCTACCATGGCGATGGCTTGGGCAGCATTGTTGGCATGAGCAATGCGCAAGGCATGCTACAGGCATGGCAACAGTTCGATGCCTGGGGCAATCGCCTCAACGGGCAGGGCGACATTCCGCAGTATGGTTACACCGGAAGAGAACCGGATGTGGCCGGGCTGATCTACTACCGGGCAAGGTGGTACGACCCGAGTATCGGGCGGTTTACGCAGCGTGATCCGTCAGGTTTGGCCGGGGGCTTGAACCCGTATGCCTATGTGGATGGTGATCCAATCAACTTGATCGACCCAAGTGGGTTGACGTCCGCGAAGCCGCAACCGGTCAGGCAGACCAGCTATGTCAATTCGCCACTGGCCGTACAACCCGGCAAGCAGATGTTGACTTCGATGATGGCCAATTTTGAGGCCAGACAGGTGCAAGACAGCCAAGCTGCGCTTGACCGGGCCCAGAGCGCGGCTGATCATTGGGTGCAAAAGCAACAGGAAACAGGCAATCCCCTCTACGCAATACCGGGGGTTGTTGCCAGTGCGTTGGCTAATCCAGATACGATAAATCGACTGGCGATGGTGTTGTCGATTAGGGGAGCAGGTCCGAAAGGTTTACCGGTACATCGGGTTAGTAAAAGCGCCACTCCGGAGATTGCGGCGAACACGCAACGCGCGCTCGATCAAGGAAAGCCAAGTGTGCTGACTAGAATTGAGGACCGGTCACAAATTCGTCAGAATCGTCGTGATGCACTTAGAGGTCAACCCGCCGCTGGCCCAGGTCGATCATTAGATGAGTATCCTTTTGCTAGTTGTGCTCAGGGTGGTGCGGGTGCTTGTGTCGCTTCGGTGCCAAGTCGTGAACAGAATATTCAAGGTGGCCAGCTCTCGAATTTCTACCAACAAAACAATATTAGAGCTGGCGACAGATTTAAGGTCGAAGTAGTTGATTGAGGTCAAAATGAGTGATATGCGAGAAAAACTTATCGAGATCTACAATACGCTTGCTCTTTGGGGTAGGCCTGTCGTAAATCTCTTACAGCCCGGAATGGAAAAGAATGCGGCTAAATCTTTAGTAGCCGATACAGGATTGGTTCTGACTGATGACATATATGAGCTATATGAATGGAGAAATGGTACGAAAGTTGTACCTGGCACTATTCTAGATGACCTTCACTTCTTCCCAGGTTTCTATTTCTTGTCATTGGAAGATGCACTGACCAGCTATCAGGCATTCAAGGATGATGATCGTTGGGATAAATGTTGGCTACCTCTCTTTGCAAATGGCGGAGGTGATTTCTACGTTGCTGATTTGTCCCTGCCGGCAAACGGGGCGTCACCAGTCAGAGGCTTCATGATTGGCGAAATTAATCACCCTATAGAATATGAAAGTGTTGGATCGATGATCAAAACATTGGCGCTTTGCTATCGAAATGGAGCCTATTACCTAGATGCGGATGGCAGATATTTGGAGGCAAATGACAACGAACATGCTCTGATAGCAAAGGTGAATAACCCAAGTGTTTTACTTTGGCAGTAAAATTATGAGTGTTGTAGCGATATCTAGGTGAGCTATGGAGCTATCTTATTGCTATATCGTTAAAGACTAGATGAATCGTAGGGGTCAGAGTCGTTGATTTCGGCGGATAACTGCCGCCAGCGGCGAGGTACTGGCCAGCTACCAATACGACCCGAACGGCAACCTGACGCTGAAAACGGTCGGCAATGTCAAACACGCCTTCCAGTACAACAGCCAGCAACAACTGACCCAGATCAATCTGGACAGCGCAGCGGGTACGCTACTGGGCCGCTACCGTTACGATGCCGACGGCAAGCGCATCGGCCGCAGCGATGGCGCCGGCAGTCAGGATTACCAGTATCTGGGCGACGACATCATTGCCGGCTACCCAACCGGGCAATACCAGAATCCGCTGTGGCGCACCGTGCACGGCGGCGCCACCGATGACCCATTACTGAGGATCACATCCCAAGGCACCCAGACCTACCATGGCGATGGTTTGGGTAGCATCGTCGGGCTGAGCAACCATCAGGGCCTGCTACAGGCGTGGCAACAGTTCGATGCCTGGGGCAATCGCCTCAACGGGCAGGGCGACATTCCGCAGTATGGTTACACCGGAAGAGAACCGGATGTGGCCGGGCTGATCTACTACCGGGCAAGGTGGTATGACCCGAGTATCGGGCGGTTTACGCAGCGTGATCCGATTGGGTTGCAGGGGGGCATCAACCCGTATGGGTATGTGGATGGCGACCCGATCAACAACATTGACCCGGATGGGTTGAAGTCGGCACCGGTCCAAGCGGTCCGGACCAGCACCCCATACAGCAGCGGTGTGCCGGCCATGGGGGCGGGTGGGCAGAATCTGCGGGCGAACCAACCCTCTACAGGCGCAGCTTTGGGTTCTGTCGGGTTGGATCTGTTGCCGGTCGTTGGCTCCGGCAAATCGATCCTTCAAACCATTACAGGCCAAGATTTGGTAACCGGCGAAAGTGTGAATCGCTGGACAGAAGGGGCTGGTATCCTTTTAGGGGTGGTACCCGGCGGTAAGCTGCTCACCAAAGGTAAGTCGCTGGCGAAGGCTGTGAGTGGTGGGGAGAAGGCGGCAAAGGGTAGTAAGAATTTCGTTGATGGTTTTCGCGCGGTTTCGAAGGCGGAGGCTGACGACATCGCGAAGCATGGCTTCCGGCCGGATCCATCTGGACGCTCAATGGGAGACAAGTGGTTCTCGGAAACGAGACAGGGTGCTGAGCAGTTTCGTAAGACCTATCCTGACTTGCAGGAGATTGTGAAGACCAGAGTTCCGCGGGATGTCTACGACCGAAGCTACAAACATTCCAACATTGACAACACTGGTCCTGGGTTCTGTGTTCAATGTGCGGACCTCGGACTTCTACCGAAGCCTTGAACGGAGCGCCCGTAATGAAAACTGATTTATTGATTGACTTTGTGTGGATTCCATCGGATCTGGGTGGGCATAGCGTAGACCCGTATTCAGGAATGCGTCTGTCGATCCGCTGGCAGCGGTATCTCGAAGCTCACTTGCAGTGTATGCGAGATGTTGAATGCCAAGTGATGACTTTTGACTCAATCACGTCAAGAGGTAGAGCTCTGTGTGTCTTGTCTGCGGAAGCTGAGCTACCAGCAGAGTGGCTGCAGGAAGGGCAATTGGTCGAATTGCTCAATGGGTTCCGTGTTCTCGCAGTGGGGAAGGTCACGTCGTGATAGACCGGTGACTTGTGGCAGATGAGTGAGTTTCCATCCTCTAGACATTTTGTGCTTGTTAGTTTGAGATGGCTAATTGACAAACCGACCACGGCACCCACGGCAGGGCTAACGTGCTACAGAGCGAGTTTTTAAGGGTGATGTTGATTTAACCGGTAGAAACCCGACTTTTCATGGAAATAGGTGATTTATGTCTAGAACTATAGAAGTTGATTTGAGTGAAGTTAGAAGAGTGTTTGATCTATTTGAAAAAATCAATGGCTTGTTCCACCAGCCAATGAGATATAGGGATGTCGATCTTGTTGCCAAATTTGCAGATGAAAACTATTCTGAAATTAAAGACCTTTATTACAAGGTTGTATGGGGGTGGTTACCCGAAGATGTTAAAAATGAAATAGATAACGAGTAACTGTCAGGTCCCGAGAGATTGCGTTGTTTTTTTAAAAAATAATTCCGGGTGAGTGTGGGCCCTGTCCAAGGTCGGAGCAATTGCAAATTGAGAAGAATGGCGGGGCACAATCTGAAGGTGGTGCATCTGGGAATGCCATAAATGGAATTTCTTCAAGAAACGAAGCCATTGTTTGAATCAAGCAATAAATGAATTTTGGGGTTAAGAATTATTGTGAGAAAAGAAAAGGAAGGTTCATTATTTAGGATTAGTTTGGGTGAGGTGGATGCTTTTGTGCGAGTACTGCCAAACATGCAGATTGCTGTCTATGCAATTTCAACTCCCTCTAATGAAGAGATAAATCTTGATGAGATATATTCAGCATCAATATTGTTCGTTATTACGGTAATGAAAGCTGCATTTGCTTCAGAGGGCTGGAAAAAAATTGATCATCGGAAACTTGACGCTGATCTTTCTTTGCCGCGAAACTATTTCATTAGAGATAGGATAACGGGTGAATATTCTATTTATTGCAGTTCAACTGGGGAAATTAGTAGCTCAGATTATGAAACATGTCGTTCGCTAGAAGCTGCTGCCGTATGGGAGGCAAAGCACGTAGAGGATAGAATCCGCGACACACTGTCAGGACGTCCCAATATGTGGGCAGAGAGCTTGAAGGCTATTCCGTAATTTGATGGAATCGTAGGGGTCAGAATCGTAGGGGTCAGAGTGGTTGATTTCGGCGGATAACTGCGGCCAGTGGCGAAGTCCTGGCCAGCTATCAATACGACCCGAACGGCAACCTGACCCTGAAAACGGTCGGCACGGTCAAACACGCCTTCAAGTACAACAGCCAGCAACAACTGACCCAGATCAATCTGGACAGCGCCGCGGGTACGCTACTGAGCCGCTACCGTTACGATGCCGACAGTAGCGGCCCATCCTGCTAGTGTTTACCAGCGTCCGCGATAGGTTTCTTTGCAGACGTGAACCAGCTCCATCTGAACCAGTTCGTTACCAGGCTTACCATCGCGCCGTGGTGTACCAGGCAGTTCAACTTGGTAATAGATCATGGGTTTGCCGCTACTGTCTTTGATCTGGCGACCGCTGTTGTATTCGATGGTCCAGTGGTCGGCTGGGCGGCTGAGTGTGGCTTTGTCTTCCTTGGCTGCGCCGTAGCATTCCGGCAAGGTTACCTTGGCATAGTAACCACCAGTGGGTGTGGTGGTGACAATTTGATCCAGCAGCTTCTGATAGGCTGTGCTGCCCAATACGTCCACATAGCTGACCAGAATCCGGACTGGAACCCCAGCCCCCACATTACGGTTGGATGCATCTTTCACCGACCCACCGATCTGCAATTCTCTCGCTACTTTCAATACGCCCGATTCAACCAGGTTGGTCAGGTTTTCCGCGCTCCATGCATTCCAGTCAAAACTGGCTGCTGGTGTTGTGCTGTGTAACTTGTAGGTGGTTGCGGTGACACCATCCTTGTTACGAACACGGACCATTACAAAACGTTGTTCCGGTTTGCCATCGGCAGCAGGTATGGTGTCGCTAGGTGGTAGTTGATAACGTTTGCCATCGTTGGGCAAGGTTGCCCAGTTGCCGTTGGCCTGTTTCACCTCGGCGGTTTGCGGGCCTTCAAATTGCACCAGGGTATGGTTGATCCTTTTCGGGATGTCGATTCGATAGAAATCGATATCGGAGGCGTTATCCAGGGTGCCTTGGATGGTTCGGTTGGTGCTGATCAGACTTGGGATATCGATCCGGTCATTCGGTTCATAGGCATCGAACTGGGTGTAACCAAGTATCCCAAAGGTGTAGGGTTTGCCACCGGTACCACTTTGCCCCTGAACGGCCAGGAAATAGCGTCCCGGCTCCACCACCTTGTGCAGGCTGCGGCTGGCGCTAGTGCCAACCTGGCTATCGAGCAGCACATGATTGCCATCGTCTTTGGCCTGCAGCAGGTAGGCAGCAAAACCTGCATCCGTCGGCATGTTGATCAGGATGGCATCCAGCTTGGTTTTTTGCGATATCACCAGTTGAAAGCACTGTAATTCGTTGGTAGCCGGGGTATTGAGGTCATAGGCCTGATTGAGTTGGATTTCCTGACATCCCTGATTGGCGGGAGCCGGGTCTGCCGCCAGTGCGTGGGCAGCAGGCTTGGTCAGTGGCTTTGGGGCACCCAGCATGCGCAACCGATCCAGGCTGGTTTTGGCCAGCTCGGGGTTGGGGATGACGGATTTACCTGTGCTGGGTACTGTCAGTGCATGGGCTGACAGCATGGTGGACGCAATCAGGCCCGTACCAATCAGAACAAGACGGAAACGATTCATAAGGCGCTTTCAGGTTGAGGCACGCCTCACCGTTGATAGCCCAGGTGCTGACGAGGTGATTCAATACATGATGAAACCATCTCGACAGCACCTGACATAACCCGGCGAGCACATGCTGATCGAACAGACTCTGCCCGATGAGGCAGACCCGTGTTTGCAAACTTGCAGGCTGATTGTGTGGTTGAGTATTGAAAATACAGCTTCAACCAGAACAGGCTGCAGGTAGAACATGCTTTTGTGTGCATTCGTTATTTGCAAACACGGTGTATTTTTCGCCGTTTCCATTCACAAATCATGCAATCTCCAAACAATTGCTTGCAAAAATATGCATGTCTATGATGGGTATGATTTTGTGTGGGAAAAAAGCACACGTGGTTGAACTTGTTGCCTTCTGCCTTGTCTGTAGATGCTTGGAAGCAAGTGTCACCCGTTGTTCAAATACGTTGCTGCGCAATGTTGGCAAGTAACGTTAAACTGCAAATTCGAATAACGGATAACAAGGCCTATTCGGGCCACATTTGGGAAAGAGAATCAAGGTGCAAATGAAACATCTCGCGCTGGCCGTGCTGCTGGCATTGAACACCGCAACATTGCCTGTCATGGCTGCTGCTTCGTCGACTGCATCTAAACAGGCTGTACCAGCTGGCGTGCAGCAGTTGACTTCGGCTGAGGGCATCACTGAATACCGTTTGCCGAATGGTTTGCGTGTGCTGTTGGCACCCGATGCCTCGAAGCCGACTACTACTGTCAACGTTACCTATCTGGTGGGTTCACGGCATGAGAATTACGGTGAAACCGGCATGGCCCATTTGCTGGAACATCTCTTGTTCAAAGGTACGCCCAAGCATCCGAACATTGATGTGGAATTCACTCGTCGCGGCATGATGTCGAACGGTAGTACCTGGTATGACCGCACCAATTACTTTGAAACTTTCGCTGCCAACGATACCGATCTGGAATGGGCACTGAAGATGGAAGCCGACCGTATGGTCAACTCTTTCGTCGCCCGCAAGGATCTTGATAGCGAAATGACCGTGGTCCGCAACGAGATGGAGGCGGGGGAAAACGATCCGTTCTCGATCCTGTGGCAAAAAATGGCGGCCACTGCCTATCAGTGGCACAACTATGGCAAGGACACCATCGGAGCCCGGGCTGATGTGGAGAATGTCAGCATTCCGCGTCTGCAAGCTTTCTATCGCAAGTACTACCAGCCGGATAATGCTGTACTGGTGGTCTCCGGCAAGTTCGATACTGCCAAGGCACTGGCTTGGGTGCAGCGCTACTTTGGTGCCGTGAAGAAGCCGGTTCGTGTTCTTGAACCGACTTACACCCGTGAGCCAGTGCAGGATGGCGAACGTGAAGTGGTGCTGCGACGTGCTGGCGATGTGCAGATTGTCGCTGCGTTGTATCACGCCCCGGATGGTGGTCATGTCGATTCAGCTGCTTTCCAGATGCTGATGCAAGTGTTGGGTGACACGCCCAATGGGCGCTTGCATAAAGCCTTGGTCGAGAAAAAACTGGCCAGTGAGGTCTATGGGTTGAGTATGTCGTTGAACGAGCCCGGTTATGGCATGGCTGGCGCCAAACTGCGGGTGGACGGGGATCGTGAGCAGGTTCGTCGCACCATGCTGGAGGTGCTGGAGAATATTGCCAAACAACCCATTACCGATGCAGAGCTGGATCAGGCTCGTGCCAAATGGCTGAATGGTTTCGACAAATTGATGAGCGACCCTGAACAACTGGGGACTGCGCTGTCAGAGACCATCGCACAAGGTGACTGGCGTTTGTTGTTGCTGACACGTGACCGGATTGAAAAGCTGAAAGTGGCCGATCTGCAGCGTGTGGCCGAGTACTACCTGAAGCCATCCAATCGGACATTGGGCCAATTTGTGCCCGAAACCAAGCCAGTACGTGCAGATGTGCCGCCCAAAGCTGATCTGAAAGCGGCGTTTAAGGATTTCACGCCGAAACCACCGGTGGCACAAGGCGAAGCCTTCGATCCAAGCCCTGCGGTGATTGAAGCACGTACTCAGCGCACAACGTTGCCAAATGGTATGAAACTGGCGCTCTTGCCAAAGAAAACACGTGCCGAGTCGGTGTCGGTTTCATTCGGGTTGATGTTTGGCGATGAACAATCGTTACAGGGGCAGCGAGAAGTGGGTGGCATGTTGGCAACGTTGCTGACCCGTGGAACCCGCACCCTGAATCGTGAGCAGTTGCATGCGGCTTTCGACAAGCTGAAAACCAGTTGGCACTATCAAGGTGGGGCAGAAGGCGGTGTGCTGATGCTACAGACTACGCGCAGCAATCTGGCGGAATCGCTGAAACTGGTGCGTGATATGTTGCGTGACCCAGCCCTGAGTGCCGAAGAGTTTGAACGTGCCAAGCACGAAGCAATCGGTGCGCTGGAAGAGCAGCGAAGTGACCCGTATGCGGTTGCCTCCAACGCTCTGCATCGCCAGTTCAATCGCTTTGCCGCAACGGATGTGCGTTATCAGCCAAGCTTTGACGAATCGCTGACCGAATTGAACAAGCTGCAGTTGCCACAATTGCAACAGTTCTACCAGCGTTTCTATGGCGCGAATCATGCGCAGATGGCCGTGGTAGGCGACTTCGACGCAGATGCTGTCCGTCACCAACTGGCGCAGTTGTTTGGTGACTGGAAGAGTGCCGAAACCTATCGCCACATACCACGGGCGTTTGATCCGGTGAAAGCGGAAGAGCTGATTATGCCGTTGAAGGACAAGGCGAATGCAGTGTTCATGGCATCGTTGCCGCTGAAAATGACCGATACCTCGCCGGATTATGCCGCACTGGCTGTCGGCAATTACATCCTGGGGCAGGGGTCTGGCCTGAGTTCGCGCCTGATCAATCGCTTGCGTCAGCAGGATGGCATCAGCTATGGTGCAGGTTCGTCGCTGCATGTGGATGCGACCGATGATGCAGCTGCACTGCAGATCTCGGCAATCTACGCACCTGAAAACCTGCCCAAGCTGAAGGCAGGGGTGACGGAAGAGTTGGCTCGGCTGATCAAGGATGGTGTCACGGAGCAGGAACTTCAGGACGCCAAGGCAGGTCTTTTGCAGAACTTCAAGCTTGATCGTGCACAGGATCAAAGTCTGGCCTATGCGCTGATCGATCAGCTGCACGAAGGCCGCACCATGAAACAAGTGGCTGAGCTGGAAGCCAAGATCAGTAAGCTGACACTGGCCGACGTCAATGCTGCGATCCGCAAGTACATTGATCCGGCAAAATTTGTGAAGGTGTATGCCGGCGAATTCAAATAACCGGTGTGTGGCCGGCCTGCCGATCAGGCCGGCTCATGACCGAATGGATGCTATGAGAATCAAATCTATTACCTTTGCCGTCAGCTTGTCGCTGGCGGCTTTTTTCTTGCCGCCTGTCCATGCCGCCCAGATTCTTATTCCACCGGGCGTGACGTTTCAAACCGAAGTGGAAGGCATCAGCGAATATCGTTTGGCTAATGGCCTGCGGGTGTTGTTGGCACCAGACAACAGCAAAGCCACCACCATGGTCAATGTGACCTACTTGGTCGGATCACGTCATGAAAGTTATGGCGAGACCGGAATGGCCCATTTGTTGGAGCATCTGGTCTTCAAAGGCACGCCTGATTTGCCGGATGGCCAATTGGTACAAGAGTTGACGCGCCGGGGAATGCGTTTCAACGGGACTACTTGGCTGGATCGTACCAACTATTTTGAGACCTTCCCCGCCAGCGACGACAATCTGGATTGGGTGCTGAAGATGGAAGCCGACCGGATGGTCAATTCCTTTATCGCCCGTAAGGATCTCGATACGGAAATGACCGTGGTGCGTAACGAGATGGAATCCGGCGAGAACAGCCCGGGGCGTATTCTCTCGCAGCGTCTGCGGGCAACCGCCTACCAGTGGCATAACTATGGCAAGGATACGATTGGTGCCCGATCCGATGTCGAAAACGTGCGTATCGAGAATCTGCAGTCGTTCTACAAAAAATACTACCAGCCTGACAACGCGGTATTGGTGATCACAGGCAAATTCGAGCCTGCCAAGGCGTTGCAGGGCGTGCAGCAGTATTTTGGCCGTATTCCGAAGCCCAGCCGGAAATTGACGACAACCTATACCGTAGAACCGCCACAGGATGGCCCGCGCGAGGTGTTCTTGAAACGGGTGGGTGATACCCCGTTGCTGGGGATGGCTTACCATGTACCGGCAGCGACTCATCCGGATTTTGCGCCAATCAGCTTGTTGATGGATATTCTGATCGATACCCCAACTGGCCGTCTGCATAAGGCCCTGGTTGAAGGCAAGCTGGCGACCTCGGTCGGAGGTAACGTGTCGCCCACAATGGAGCCAGGGTTGGCCCAGTTTTTTGTGAGACTGGGTAAGGATCAGTCGCCCGAGGTGGCTCGCAAAGCATTGCTGAGTGTTGTCGAAGGCCTGGCCAGTAAACCGGTGACCGAGGATGAACTGAAACGAGTCAAGACGATCAACCTGAACCAATATGAGCAGATCCTCAACGATCCGGCTTCGTTTGGCCGTGTTCTGTCTGAAGCGATTGCGGCTGGTGATTGGCGTTTGTTCTTCTTGGGGCGGGATCGGGTTGAGACCACCACCTTGGATGAAGTGCAACGGGTTGCCACCACCTATCTACTGGAAAACAATCGTACCTTTGGTCAGTTTATCCCCACTCAAAAGCCTGAACGTGTCGCCGTACCGGTTGCACCTAGCATTGCCAGTCTGGTAGACGGTTATCGGGGGCGAGCGGCCGTGGCAGCTGGTGAGGATTTTGATGCCAGTCCGGCCAATATCGAGAAGCACACGAAGCGCTTTACCTTGAAAAATGGTCTGCAGGTATCGATGTTGCGCAAGACCACACGTGGCAATACTGTCAATGGTACGTTGGTCATCCATTTGGGTGATGAACAAAGCCTGCGTGGCAAAAAAACCACGGGTGAGATGGTGGCCGGATTGCTTCAACGTGGTGCTGCGGGTATGAATCGCCAGCAGATAGCCGACAAGTTGGATGAACTGAAGGCTTCGTTATCGATTGGCGGGGATGCGACCTCAGTAGGTATCGGCTTCCAGGCCCGGCGTGATACGTTGCCGCAATTCCTGACTTTGTTGCGCGACATCCTGCGTAAACCGGATTTCCCGGAAGCCGAGTTTGAACAGTTCCGCAGCGCATGGCGGACCAGCCTGGATGCCGGCCGTACCCAGCCCAACACATTGGCACGGCTGGCCCTGTTACGTCATGCCAATCCGTATCCGCCAGACGATGTGCGCTATGTGAAGGATTTTGATGAGCAATTGAAAGCGATCAACGCGGTTGAGTTGTCTGATCTGGCTGCTTTCCATCAGCAGTTCTATGGCACCAGCCATGCGGAAATCGGCCTGGTGGGTGAGTTTGATGAAGCCAAAGTACGTGACCTGCTGCCCAAACTGTTTGGTGACTGGAAAGCGAAGTCACCCTATCAGCGTATTACCATGCCTTATCAGCCACAACCCGCGACGGTGATCCAGTTGGAGACCCCGGATAAGGCCAATGCCAATTATCTGGCTGCATTACGTATTCCGTTACAGGATGATTCGCCGGACTTTGTGCCATTGGCTGTCGCCAACCGGGTATTGGGCGGCGGGGGCATGAAGTCACGCCTGGCAGATCGGCTGCGGCAGAAAGAAGGCCTGAGCTATGGTGCGGGCTCCAGTTTGTCCGCATCTTCGTTTGAACCCAATGGCAGCATCAGCCTGTACGCCATCTATGCGCCACAAAATCGTGCACGTTTACAGGCAGCGCTGCAAGAAGAGCTGGAGAGGCTGTTGCGGGATGGCATTACTCAACAAGAGCTGGACGAGGCACGCAACAGCTTGTTGGAGGAGGCCAAAATCAGTCGGACCCAGGACGGTGCATTGGCGGGTGCGTTGGCAACCCATTTGTTGCTGAAACGAACGATGCAGTTTGCGATTGACCGAGAGGCGGATCTGGGACGCTTGACGGTGGATCAAGTGAACGCTGCGTTACGCAAATATCTGGACCCAGCCAAATTCGTGCAAGTCTACGCAGGTGATTTCGCCGGTAGTGCCAGCAAGCAGTTGGGGACGCCATGATGATCAATGATCGCGATAGCTTGTTGGCCTATCTGGCGCAGGGCCATACCGTGCAATTCCTGCACTTTTGGGGGCATCAACCCAATCGTGATGGCAGCGTCGGTAAAGGCTGCTTCAGTCAATGGTTTCCGGCACCTTTCGAGTTGAATGGCACGCGCTATGCTACGACTGAACACTACATGATGGCGGCGAAAGCACACTTGTTTGATGATGAACCGATTCGTCAGCGCATTCTGTCGGCGCCGACCCCCGCCGAGGCCAAGAAACTAGGCCGGAAAATTAGGGGCTTTGACGATACTGCCTGGCAGGCACACCGTTCTGATATTGTCGTGCGTGGTAATCTGGCCAAGTTTCGTAGTCACCCGCCCATGCAGCAGTTCTTGTTGCAAACTGGCGACAAAGTACTGGTGGAGGCCAGCCCTGTGGACGCCATCTGGGGGATTGGCTTGGCTGAAGATCATGTCAATGCCAATCGGCCGAGCCAATGGCCTGGATTGAACCTGTTAGGTTTTGCGCTGATGACAGTACGCCAGCACCTCCGTTGAAATCAGAATGGCCGGTTGGTCCGGCCAGTTTACCTGTCTGTGATAGATACCATGCCCTATATTGCACTGAAACACCTGCATATGACCTGTGCCACCATCAGCATCAGCCTGTTTCTGTTGCGTGGTTGCTGGATGTTGTTGGATTCACCCCGATTGCAGCAACGCTGGGTCAAAATCGTGCCACATGTGAATGATACGGTGTTGTTGGCTGCTGCTGTCGCCATGGCAGTATGGTCACATCAATACCCGTTTGCGATGGGATGGTTGACAGCGAAAGTGCTGGCATTGATTGTTTATATCGTGCTGGGCACCATTGCATTGAAACGTGGGCGTACCAAGACAATCCGGACTTGGGCCATGGCCGGTGCAGTGGCAGCGTTTGCCTATATCGTGATGGTGGCAATGACCCGATCACCCATGCCGTTCTGGATCTAGGTCTGGCCGGCCAAGCAGCAACTAGGCTTGGCCCATCCTTGAAACACCGCCCACAGCACCTACACTGAAGAATGTTTTCAGTTGGTATATGTGGATATGGACACGCAGTGTATCCGCCCATCCCCCCACAGTTGGTGGTGCTTGTTGGTTGCAAGCAGCGTGGCGTATGGCGGTGAACTGTCCGCCGGTACAACGCTCAAGATATGTGACGACTCACAGGAGTGGCCGCCATTTACCTATGCGGTGCGCGATGCCAATGGTGAACGTACCCAGCAGCTTGCCGGTTATTCGATTGATGTCCTGCATGCCATATTGGATAAGGCCAAAATTCGTTTTGAAGTGAAGTTGCTGCCTTGGTCACGTTGCCTTGCCGAGGCCAAGCTGGGGCGCAACTATCAATTATTGCAAAACGTCAGCAACAGTACCGAACGTGCACGCGACTATTGGGTCACACGCCCTTATTATTGGCTGACCAGCCATTACTTCTACTCACTGCGCCGGTTTCCGGAAGGATTGAAAGTCGATACTCTGGAACAGATCCGCCAATTCAAGGTATGTGGCATCCGTGGGTACAATTATGAGCATTATGGCTACCCGGCCGGTACGATGGATCAGGATGCGGGCAACTTCCAGACGGTAATCAAACGTTTGCATCTCAGAAGTTGTGACGTGTTTTTTGAGAAAATCGAAGTCATGGAAGGGTTCAAAGCCGTCGGAATCGATTATTTCAGCGACCCGGAACTAGCAAGTGCGCCAGTGCCAGGTATGGAACCCACACCGTTCCACTTTCTGATTTCTCGCGGGTATCCGCAAGGTAAGGCGTTGATGAATCTGCTGGACGACGGTATCCAGAATCTGGAGAAAAGCGGTCGCCTGCAGCGGCTGTGGCGAGCCACCTTCCCCAACTCAAGCCAGCCACGATGACTCGCTTGATGTTGCTTGCCCCATGCTAAACTTTGGCATCCAGATCCATTCGAGTGTGTTTCATGCCGTTTCGTATCATTCCTGTCACGCCTTTTCAGCAAAACTGCAGCTTGTTGTGGTGTAGTGAAACCCGTGAAGCCGCATTGATTGACCCGGGGGGTGATATTGATCGTTTGCTGGGCGCTGTTGAAAAAGAAGGTGTCAAACTCACCAAAATCATTCTTACCCATGGTCACCTTGATCATGTGGGTGGCACGGCGGCGTTGGCCAAGCGCTTGAACCTGCCGATAGAAGGCCCGCATGTGGCAGATCAGTACTGGATCGATGGGTTGCCACAACAGGCGGCCATGTTTGGTTTTGGCGATACCGCAGTTTTCACGCCTGATCGCTGGTTGCATCAAGGTGATGTAGTGGAGCTGGGTAAGTTGCGGTTGGAGGTGCGGCACTGTCCTGGCCACACACCTGGCCACGTGATCTTGTTTGAACCAACTGAGCGTATTGCATTTGTGGGTGATGTGCTGTTTGCCGGTTCGATCGGGCGTACGGATTTTCCGGGTGGCAATCACCAACAGTTGCTCAATAGTATTCGTACGCAGTTGTGGAGTTTGGGTGACGACGTTCGCTTTGTGCCAGGACATGGCCCCATGTCGACGATTGGTGAAGAGCGTGCAACCAACCCTTTCGTAGCCGATCGCAGATACGGCTGACGGTTCGACAAAGCATTTTACCTGCTGGCTTCCAGCCCGAACTGGGGTATTCGCAAGGCCTTTGAGGTGTTCTACGATGCCAACAGCAATTACTGGAATGCCAATACGGACTTCAATCAGGGCGCGTGTGGTGTGGTCAAGGCTGCTGAAACCCGAAGTTATAACAAAGGTGATGTGGAAGCCGCATTCAACAAAGTGGGGGTAAGCTGCTCGGGCACAACGCCAACGCCAACGCCAACGCCAACGCCAACGCCAACGCCAACGCCAACGCCTGGGCCAGGCAAGTGTCCCAATTCAGGTGTGGTCGGATGACTGGTCTTGCCCGGTGCCTATCCCTGATCCGGATCCGATACCAACACCGACCCCTGGACCGGGCAAATGCCCAGTACCAGGTTGGCCCGACGATCCACGCTGGCCTTGCCCTGTGCCGATGCTTGATCCAGACCCGACACCGATTCCGGGGCCGGATCAATGCTCGATCCCCAAGTGGCCCGATGACGTACCCTGCCCATGGGATGTGCCCAACGGTGCTGCTGAGTCATCACGGCGCAAACAGTAAGGTACAGTGGGTGGTGGAGCTTCTTTGAGCATGAAAAAGCACAAGGCCGGCAATATTGCCGGCCTTGTGTCGTCAGTTGCAGGTGGGCTTAGGTTTCCGGCGTGTCTTTACGATTACTACCAGCCCGCATCTTGTATTCAAACAAACGGCATTCCAGCGCCCCATTGAACAGCACTGTTCGTTTGGTGGTCGACAAGCGGATCAGCTTGGCCAAACGTGGGTCGCCAGTCAGGAAATAGCAATTCCAGCCCGCAAACTTGCGTTTCAGTACGTCACCCAGCAATGGGTAGAGTGCTGCCAGCCGCTCTTCCTCATCCAGTCGCACCCCATAGGGCGGGTTACATACCATCACACCGGATTCGGCTGGGGCGGAGGCATCTACCACGTCCATCTGCTTGAGCTGAATACAGTCGGTCAGGCCGTTTTGCTCCAGATTGGTTCTGGCCGCCTTCAATGCATCACCAAATTTATCACTGCCCCAGATCGGCAAGGGAGTGGCAGGTTTGCGGGCAGCTTGGGCTTCATCCAGCAGGGCTTGCCACTTCACGCGGTTGAAGGTGTTGAGTTTCTCCAAGGCGAAGTGACGGTTTAAACCTGGGGCAATATTCAGTGACATCATGGCCGCTTCAATCAGGAATGTACCGCTGCCACACATGGGGTCATAGAGGGCGGTGCCAGGTGTCCAACCTGCCAGGCGCAAGATGCCTGCGGCGAGATTCTCGCGCAGCGGCGCCTCATTGGTGGCGGCACGCCAGCCTCGTTTGAATAAAGGTTCGCCAGAAAAATCGACATAGATGCTGCAGCGATTCATGTCCAGAAAACAGTGAATGCCGACATCCGGGGAGACCTTGTCGATATTGGGACGTTCGCCGCATTCATCGCGGAAGCGGTCGCAGATGGCATCCTTGATTTTCAGTGTGACGAACTCCAGGCTGCGCAATGGGCTTTTGTGTGCAGAGACATTGATGCGAATGGTGTGTGTGACCTTGAACAGCCAATGCCATTCGGTATCGCGCGCCAATGAATAAATATCCTGTTCAGTACGGTATTGGCCATCGGCTACACGCCACAGTACGCGGCTGGCCAGGCGACTCCACAGATTCACTTTTGCGCCGGTCAGCCAGTCACCGTTAAAATGCACTCCGCCGTCGACCGCTTTGATCCCGCCGGCACCCAGCTCGGTCAGTTCCTGGGCTAGTGGGGCTTCCAGTCCGCGAGGGCAGGGGGCAAAGAATTGGTGGGTGGGTTTTTGCGACATAATGCTCTCCAACGTGAGCGCGGCAGCATAGCACACTCTGCACCTTATAAAGCGTTATAACGCATGCTTGGCTCTCCTTGCTGGCTTGTGTATAGCGTTCCTGGCAATCCTGATAATCAATCGAGGTAGCGTCATGAATTTTCACGGTAAATTCCCACTGGCCCGGTCCCGCCGCATGCGTCGGGATGATTTCTCTCGCCGTCTGATGCGAGAGCACACGCTGACCGTGGATGACTTGATCTATCCGATGTTCGTGTTGGATGGCAGCAATCGGGTCGAGCCGGTATCCTCCATGCCTGGTGTCGCACGCCAATCCATCGACAAGTTGTTGCAGACAGCTGAGCAGGCAGTGGCGCTGGGTGTGCCTGCATTGGCCTTGTTCCCGGTGATCGATCCCCAGCTGAAGTCACTGGATGCCAAAGAGGCGTATAACCCTGATGGCCTGATCCCGCGCACGGTGGAGGCATTGAAGGAACGTTTCCCGGAGCTGGGGGTGATTACCGATATTGCGTTGGACCCATATACCAGCCATGGACAGGACGGGGTGATTGATGGCAACGGCTATGTGCTGAATGATGAAACGGTCGCCATTTTGACCAAGCAGGCCCTGTCACATGCTGCAGCGGGTGCTGATGTGGTAGCACCTTCCGACATGATGGACGGTCGCATCGCCAGTCTGCGCGAGGCGCTGGAGGCAGATGGGCACATTCATACGCGTATCATGGCTTATTCCGCCAAATATGCTTCTGCCTTCTATGGCCCGTTCCGTGAAGCACTGGGTTCTGCCGGCAATCTGGGCAAGGGCAACAAGTTCACCTATCAGATGGACCCGGCCAATACCAACGAAGCCTTGCATGAGGTGGCCAGAGATCTTGGGGAAGGGGCGGACATGGTGATGGTCAAACCGGGCTTGCCTTACCTGGATATAGTTCGCCGTGTGAAAGATGAGTTTGGTGCACCGACCTTTGTGTATCAGGTGTCAGGTGAATACGCAATGTTGAAGGCGGCTTTCCAGAATGGCTGGCTGAAGGAACGCGACTGTGTGCTGGAATCGTTATTGGCTTTCAAGCGTGCCGGTGCAGATGGCATCCTGACTTATTTTGCCTTGGATGTCGCCCGCTGGCTGAAGGAAGGTTAAGTCAATCGGCTTTTGGATTGGTGGCGGGTGCTGGTGCAGCGCCCGTTTGAACAATCTGCCGCTTCATTGGCGCCAGAATCCTGAGTAGCTGATTTTTGGCGCTATCCCCAACACCGCGTTCATCCAGCACATTTCGTAAATGCTGGACTGTTGCATAGAACGCGGGCTCGCGAATATTCAACCCGGCGTGGGCTACCCGCATGTTTTCGCCTTCATATACACAGCCCCCGTGCGTCAGCGAACAAAGCTGCTGTGCGATCAGCTTTTCGGTGCGTGACTGATTGAATTTGTCGAAATGCTTGGCTGTCTTTGGGTCCCGTTTGCCTTGTTCAACCACACCGTGGGCAATGGCAGCAACACCTTCTTCGCCACCCAGACGCTCGTATAGGGTGGGTTCGCTCATTACGACCTGTGAACATGGCCAGATGGCGAAGCAGAGCAACAAGGCAGGTTTGAGCATGGCAGCAGCTTTCCTATTACAAATGGCTTTCCTAAGCTTAGTACACACCTCAATTGCTAACTGAAAGGTCGCACCCAATGTCTGTAATAAGCCGTCATCGACGCAGCAGCATGGTGATAGCGAAAGTAATCACGTGTGTGCCAATGGCGTTGAATGTTGTACAGGCCAGTGCCAATGACTTGTCGGTATCACTGAGAATGGACCCAGGCAGTCGTCTGATTGCGACAGGTGGGGCGACTCAACTGGAAGGTGCGGGTGGCGGTGGGATCGTACCCTGGGCGGTGATAACAGGTTATGCGGCGCACGGTGAATGGGGAGGAACAGCTTTTCGTACCGATATTGCGATTGATGACTTCAATCTGCAAAGCATTGGGTTGGCGTTGGCGGCCAGCGACCGGCTGGAACTGAGCATAGCACGACAGCGCTTTGGTGCTGGTGACACAGTGCCAGGTGAGGTGATCCGGCAGGATATTGTTGGTTTCAAGCTGCGGTTGCTGGGTGATGCCATCTACGATCAGGATCGTTGGTGGCCGCAACTGGCATTGGGTGTGCAGCATAAGCGCAATCGTGATTTCCAGCTGATTCCTAAAGCACTGGGTGCCAAACATGATCATGGACTGGATGTCTATTTGGCGGCGACCAAGGTGCATCTGGCAGGGCTGTTTGGGCGCAATTGGCTGTGGAATGTCACGCTTCGCGGCACGCGTGCCAATCAGATGGGTATTCTGGGATTCGGTGGCGACCGGCGTGATCGCATGCAGTGGTTGCCTGAAGTCAGCATGGCGGTCTTGTTGACTGATCAGTTGGCTGTAGGGGGTGAATACCGGCGCAAACCTAATAATCTGTCAGTCTATGAAGAAGATGCTTATAGCGATGGGTTCATTTCCTGGTGGCCCAGTAAGCAGATTTCGTTTACGGTCGCCCGCGCTAGATTGGGCAATGTTGCAGACAAGCCTAATCAGCGAGGGTGGTATCTTTCCACGCAATTGGCGTTTTAATGCATCATATGGCGTCCATCCTTATTTCTCCTCTTCTTTTCAAATAACACGACCATGCATGATGCCGCTTTGATTGTCATTGATATGCAGCAAGGTGCCTTTGATGGCGAGTTGATCGAGCCGATCCATCAGGCTGATCAGTTGATCAACCACACGGTGGCATTGATTGAGGCGGCTAGAGCTGCTGCCAGACCGGTCATCTTCGTTCAACATTGTGAAGGCCCTGGAGAGTTGTTTTCGGAAGGTGTGCCACAATGGCGGCTTCATCCTGCCTTGCAGCGGTCTTCTCAGGATCAGGTGATCAAAAAGCAGGCATCCAGCGCGTTTGAGAACACCAACCTGTCAGCGGTGCTGACAGACCTGTCGGTTCGTACGGTGATTCTTTGCGGGCTGCAAAGCGATTTCTGTGTATCCAACACAGCCAATGCGGCCCTGGCTGGAGGATTTGACGTACATGTCGCGCAGGATGCGCATAGCACTTGGCCGAACGAAAATCGTCCAGCTGCCGAGTTGATCGACGTGACCAATCGGCGTTTGGTAGAGGCAGGTTGCAAGCTGGCATCAACAAAAGCACTGAGCGCACACCTGACTGAAGCGAAGGAATAGGGCGCATCTTACGGCCTGCCACCGAGGTTGGCTTTTCAAGCCCGTCGGCTGTGCGAGAGTACCACCGCATAGCGGCAGGCTTCGTTGCTTTGATTGATGTAGCAGCAGTCGCTGGGTGGTCCCAGCCGCAGGCAGTCACCCGCTTGTAATTGGTGCGTGACCGATCCCTCCTGAAAACTCAATTCGCCATCCAGCATCCAGATCAATCTGGCGCTGAAAGCATAAGCTGATGCCGGATAGGCCACCGTGGTACCCGCCGGCAGTGCCACTTCTACCAGTTCCAATGGCCCTTCGTCCGCAGGCCAGACTTGCTGCCGGATGTATCCCGTTTCGGGATCTTGCCAGATATCTTGTTCTGCTTTACGCCTGACCCGATTCAAGCCAGCTTCCGCACGCGCAAGTAATGTGGACAGTGACAAGCCCAAGCCCCCGGACAGGCGACCCAGTACGGTGGCCGTTGGGCTGGCTTCGCCGCGTTCGATTTTGCTGATGGTGGCTTTGGCAACACCGGACCGTTCTGCCAGGTCCCCCAAAGACCAACCTCTGGCCTCGCGTTCGCTACGAATGCGTTGCGCAATGTATGGCGTAATGTCGTCCATTATTATTGACAAACGTCCACTAAAATTTATGATGTTGGGAGTATAAACGAAGGAGTGCCCCATGCAAATCCGCCCGGCCCGTTTGGACGATGTATCAGCCATCTGTGATATCTATAACGAAGTGGTGCTGAACACCACCGCAATCTACGAAGACGAGCCCACCACGCTGGAAGCGCGTCAGACGTGGTTCAATACTCGGATAGGACAGAGTTATCCAATCCTGGTTGCCGAACAGGACGGCGACGTCTTGGGCTTTTCTACCTTTGGCGAGTGGCGCACCCGTTGGGGCTATCGGTTTACTGTCGAGCATTCGGTGCATGTCCGAGCTGATCAGCGTGGGAAAGGTATTGGATTGCAATTGGTCCAGGCTTTGTTGCCATTGGCTCGTGCAATGGGGAAGCACGTGATGATCGGCGCGGTGGATGCAGATAATCTGGGTTCGATCCGTTTTCACGAACGCCTGGGTTTTGTGGCCACGGGTCGTTGCCCGCAAGTGGGCTACAAATTTGATCGCTGGCTGGATCTTGTGTTCATGCAGCTGATATTGGCTGATGAGCCCAATCAGCCTTGAGTTGATGTGGCAAGCGTGAGATTTTTTGAAAATTAACTTGCTATTAAGTAGTGTGCTATGTAATATTCAACCTATGGCAACGAAACGACCTTCCGATGGCTAACCAACCCGTTACTTCGTTATTGCTGGACCAGCAGCTGTGCTTTGCGCTGTATTCCACATCGCTGGCCATGAACAAGGTCTATCGCAAGCTGTTGCGTCAGCTTGATCTGACTTACCCGCAGTATTTGGTAATGATGGTACTGTGGGAGCAAGATGCATTGACGGTACGGGACATTGGCGAACACTTGTTTCTGGATTCGGCAACACTGACACCACTGCTGAAACGTATGGAAGCATCGGGGTTGGTGAATCGGGTACGTGATGCCAACGACGAGAGACAGGTAATTGTGACCCTGACCACGGCAGGTCAAGCTTTGAAGCAACGGGCCAAAGCCGTACCGAATGAGGTAATGTGTGCCGCTGAGTGTGAACCAGAGACACTGTTGCAGATCAAACACGAATTAGAGCAGTTGCGAGACAAGTTGATGCGTCACGCAGAAGATGAGAAGTGAAGTGCCATTGCTTGAGGTGCGTGGTGTGACGGCATACGCACTTTTTGCAAATTATTATATAGTGCGCTATTTAATAGCTAGCTATTTTGTTAAGGTGGATATCCGCCTATATTGATCAACTATTTGGAGATAAATCATGTCGATCGAAAAAGTACTGTACCGTGCAACGGCTAAAGCAACTGGTGGCCGCGATGGCCGCGCGGTATCCTCGGATAACGCTCTGGATGTCAAACTCACCACACCACGTGAATTGGGTGGTGCTGGTGGCGAGGGTACTAACCCTGAACAACTGTTTGCTGCTGGCTATTCGGCGTGCTTTATTGGTGCAATGAAACTGGTCGCGGCGCGTAACAAGATCACTTTGCCGGCAGATGTATCCATCGAAGGTGTGGTCGGAATTGGTCCGATTTCTAATGGCTTTGGTATTGAAGTGGAATTGAAGATTTCACTTCCAGGAATGGCCCGGGCTGATGCGGAATCGCTGGTCGAGAAAGCGCATATTGTTTGTCCCTATTCGAATGCAACCCGCGGCAACATTGATGTGAAGTTGATATTGCTGTAATGCCAGTGGCGATAAGAGTAAATTCTGATCATTGGTACTGAAGAATAGTCAATTTCATATAAAAGGCGAAATGTATGGCTGAGGATGCCGATACTATTGGTACCTGAAAAAGGACATATGGTCTGCTAGCTCGCAAAATGCTTTGCAGCCCGACAGGGCAAAATGCTTGATGGTGCTAAATAGTATCGGTTGATATTATTATCGTTATTTTCGATGTGTGGCAGGATATTTATATCACAACATTTATAGATATTTTGACATTCGAAAATAGTTAATAGATCACGTCTGTCTGGAGGCTGAATGAGCTTTGCTTGATTGAAGATACTGGCTGGGCGCGGCTTGCCATGCTCTCGCGCTACCTGTTCTCTATAGGGGTGGCTAGGTGACGGCAGAAGTGCATCGATGAAATTTAACGTGAGGGTTTTGTAACCGTGCGCTAGTTGTTATGATTGGTTTGCAT
Source organism: Chitinivorax sp. B (assembly GCF_005503445.1). NCBI lineage: Bacteria > Pseudomonadati > Pseudomonadota > Betaproteobacteria > Chitinivorax > Chitinivorax sp. B. Next base: position 23,852 of record NZ_SCOH01000041.1, read on the forward strand.
TTCATGATATCGAATGTTAATTGATTGAATGCGTAAATTGTAATCTATAGCAAATGATCACATTGCTCAACACTACATAGATCTTCAACAAGGCAGATAAGAAAGAATGTCCAGAATTACCTCCACAATTTTGACCGGAGACCGTCCGACAGGGCCGCTGCACCTTGGCCATTTTGTAGGCAGTTTACGTAATAGGGTTAAGTATCAAGGTGAATATCGTCAATTCATCATGCTGGCTGATAGTCAGGCGTTGACTGACAATATGCATGACGTAGGAAAAATTCATCGCAACTTGTATGAGGTTGCACTCGACTATCTGGCTGTTGGGATTGATCCCAGCTTATCTACCATATTCGTTCAGTCACAGCTTCCAGAGCTCGCGGAACTAAGTTTTTATTTCCTGAATCTGGTAACGGTCGCACGATTGGAGCGTAATCCTACTGTCAAAGAGGAAATACGCCAACGTGGCTTTGAGCGTGACATTCCGGCCGGGTTTCTGACCTATCCTGCTAGCCAGGCTGCGGATATTACTGCATTCAAGGCTGCACTTGTTCCCGTCGGTGAAGATCAGATACCAATGATTGAACAGACGAATGAAATTGTCAGGAGTTTGAACCGAATAGCTGGTCGAGAGTTGTTGGTTGAAGCAAAGGCATTGGTACCAGAAATTGGTCGATTGCCGGGCATCGATGGCAAGGCAAAGATGAGCAAGTCTCTCGGCAATACCATTAATCTCGGTGCATTACCTGAAGAAATTCGGGCAGCAGTTAAAAAGGTCTATACAGATCCCTTGCATCTGAGAATTGATGATCCAGGGCACCTTGAAGGCAACGTGGCGTTTACCTACCTAGATGCATTCGATCCAGATCAGGCAAGTCTTGCTCAAATGAAGGACCACTATGTGCGTGGCGGCTTGGCCGATAGTGTTGTCAAAGCGCGTTTGGAGTCCTGCTTACAGGAACTGCTTGCACCGATTCGTGAACGTCGTCAGCAATTGGAAAAAGACCGTGGCTATATTCTTCAAGTATTGAAAGATGGGACCGATCGTGCCCGTGAAGTGGCGGCCAATACGGTGACTGAGGTTAAGTCGGTGTTGGGTTTGAGTTACTTTTCATGATTGCCTAATCAACTTCGCCTTCTTAATGCCAATATGGCATGACAAGTGGAGCCCCCATCAACATGCTGTATCAGGGGGCCTTTGTTTTGAATGGTGTTAACAGGCTACAAGGCTTCGGGCAGTTCTAGAGGCATTCGGTAGCTTAATCCCATTATTTCCCTGACTTCGACGAGGGTAGTTTCAGCGATCGCGCGAGCTTTGTCACATCCAGCATCCACGATGTCCTTCAGCAAGCTGGGCTTCGCTAAAAACGGTTCGGCACGTTCTCGCATTGGATTTTGCTCCTCCGTGATGGATTGTACTAATGGCTGTTTGCAATCACCGCAGTTTAACCTTCCAGAGCGGCAGGCATGCTCAACTGAATCACAGGTCGTGCGTGGAGAGTAGACACGATGAAACTTGAATACCGGGCATGCATTCGGATTGCCAGGAACATGTACGTTGTCACGGGCGACAGCCATACCCTGAACCTTTTCGGCTATCAGTGAAGCTGAACTACGTAGAAATATTGCATTCCCATAGGACTTGGACATTTTTTCGCCGTCCAATCCAGGTAATTGTGATTGTTCAGTCAGTAACGGCTGAGGCTGGGGCAGAATATCATGCGGTCCTTGCGGATGGCGTTGTCCATAAAGTGCATTGAAGCGATGCGCGATTTCGCCTGCTACCCGTAAATGTTCTACCTGATCGGCTCCAACCGGGATTTGTGTGGCTTTGTAAGCAAGAATGTCAGCAGCTTGCATGACTGGATCTGCAAGAAAGCCAAGCGTCTGCAAATTTTTGCCTTGTAACTTTGCAAGCTTTTCTTTGTATGCAGGGATTTCCTGAAGCCATGGAATGGGTGTGCTCATACCCAGCAGCCATGCCAGCTCCACTTGGGCTGGAACACGTGATTGAATAAAAATGGTTGCCTTTTCGGGATCAACACCTGCTGCCAGCCAGTCCACCAGCATTTCCCAGATGCTGTTTTGAATTACATCAATGGAGTCATAGAGCGTTGTGAGTGCGGCCATGTCTGCAATCATGAAGAAACACGTGTGTTGATGCTGTAAGTGGCACCAGTTCTTCAATGCACCATGGTAATGGCCAATATGTAGCCGTCCAGTGGGTCCCATTCCTGAAAATACACGGTTCTCAATGCTCATATTGGTCTGATTATCCATGTTGGTGTGGCCATTCCCGTGCGCAAAAATGAGTGAGGAAGTTTTTCAGGATTAGGTAATTGGATTGTGGGTCTGGGCAGATGTTGGCAAAGGTTTCTCGTAACACGTCACGTGGAAGTGGGGAGAATCCGCCTGTGCTCACAATAGTCTCTGCCGTGTCATTCAAGAAACCTCGACCGACTTCAGGGTGCAAGCCGAGCAATCGCACTCGATCGCCATAGCCAATAGCCTGATTGGGGATATCCTGGCTGTTGGCAAGAACCACGAACCCTTTATCTGGCGGTGCGCTCTTCAGGTAATCAGCATGGATGGCAGTCATGCCAAAATGTGGTGGGCAACCTTCAAAAAGTGGGTCGTTGCAGCCTGCCTGAGTCAGTTCTACTTTGGTCGTTCTGATCACCAGTGAGCGCTCACGTTCTGGATTGAAACCAACCCCGATTGGGTTGGGGCCAACCTCGCCTCCGAGTGCGTGTAATCCGAGTTGTCCCCCACCGCAAATTCCCAGAAAGGGAAGGCCAAAATCTTTGACAGCACGCTGGATAAATGCAATTACGCGTTCTTGCCAGGGTGCAAGCGAACTTGCTGCAAGATTGGCGCTATGTGCAGAACAGCCGACAATAACACCGCGGAAACCCGTTAAGTCCTCGGGAAGCGCCTGATGGGTGCCGTCTATGACGGATGCTGCGAAGTACCGCCGACTGGACGATCCAAGAATACGGATGATGCGATTCAGATCCAAATCCGGGACTGGGTCGGTGACCTCGACAGCTGGTCGCATCGGGTGGTCTGGCGCAACGTTAACGGATATATAAAGGACACTACGTTCTGGTAGTCCTGAAATGAAAAAGTCTTCGTCGTAAGTCATTTAAGCGTCTCGATGGGTATGGGCGCTGAATGGCCTGAGGTGGCTGAGGGCTGTCGAAAGTGCGTCAATCTAGTAAACCTTCATTACCGAAAGCCTCTCGACCGGAAAGTGTATCGGTGATACCTAATTCTCTGGCCAAGTCGATGACACCGCTGTAATCCACATCCACGCGCGTTGCGTGGTACGTTTGACAGTCATGAATCATATCCGTGATGTCAGGAATACCAAGCTCAGACAAGATGGAGTGCCAGCATGCAAAATCCTGTGCAGCAAACCAGCGAACTGGTTTGGGGAGAATGGTGGCAAAAAACTGTTGTTGGCTTGGAGAAAGTTCCCGATATACCTTTTGGGCAAATTCACGGAAGATCATGCGATGTGTGGCTTCATCTCGTCGATGCGCATCCACTACCTGCTGATGCAATGGTTGTACTACATCTGAACTCGAGATTAAGAGTAGGTGGTCGCTAATGAATATTTCCGACACAACACAGGTTGCAAAATGGACGAGTCGTTTTTGCCAAGGCTCGGAATATTGAGCCGCAAAGGCTTGCATACGTTGTACCAATGTGGAACAGGGGATGGTGATTTTCGTGTCCCTCATCCTGCGGGTAACGGTACAAGCGTTAATGGTTAACAGGACATGGTAGGATTCATCCACCATCGTTTCACAGATGAGTTGCTGGCTAAGTTGATCCCTGATTCCGGGATAGTGGCCTGTCATGGCATCTACGCAAAGTGGTGAGACGACATAGTTCTCGATATCCAGTGTTTTTGCGTTGTAGATAAGCCAAGCGCTGGTGAGGATCTGTCCCAGTTCTGATTCGTTTAATTGCTTGAAGCGAGGGTGGTACTGGAATGGTAACAATTCCACCAGGAAGTCGGGTCGAGTCAGATCGAAAGTGTGACTTTCGTGTGCTTCACCACGACGGACTTGTGCTCGTCGACCCCAGCTACTACTGATTCGTTCCAACATCCGATGGGTTGCTAAACCATCGGATGTCATAGTGGGGCTCGGTGACACAATTTGGTCGTTGAGCATCTGATTCATTACGAATGCCCTTCGATGCGTAGCTTCGCTCGAGAAATCTTGCCGGTTGCACTTTTGGGCAAACTGTCGCGGAACCGGATGTGTGCAGGTACTTTATATTTCGATAGAGTTTGTTCAACGTAGTGACGGATATCGTCTTCTGTGACGGTGCCATTGGGCACAATGAACGCAGCAGCCTGAACACCGGTTTCGCTCTCGACGGGAACCACGGCGACTTCTTTGACGTGTGGATGACGGCCAATGGCTTCTTCCACCTCCAATGGCAGGAACTTGCCATCAGCAGTGGTAATCACCTGGGTAACGCGTCCAAGAACATAGAATCCACTGTCCATTTCCTGGCGAACCAGATCACCGGTATGAATCCAGCCGTCTCGCCACAAAGGGGGCACATCCGCTGAGTAATAACGTACTGAAAAGCCATTGGAGCGAACCAAGAGTTCACCAACATCTGGCATGCCAATACCACAGTCGCGGATACAAACGTCCACATTAGGGATTGCTCGGCCCACAGTCAGCATGTCATCCATACTGCCATTGTCCAGATTAGACGCGATGAGTGATGTTTCGGTAAGGCCATATGAATTACTGACCCGTTTGCCATAAAGCTCAAAGAACCGCTCGGCAACTTCAATGGGTAATGGCGTGGCTGCACACATGGCTACACGTAGTGAAGAGAGATCTGCACGGGATTCATGTGGTAAGTTCGCAAGTTCTTGATAAAACCAGGGTAGTGCGCCGAATAAGGTGATGTGATTGTCAGCAATTGCCTTGGCTACATTAGCGGGTGTGACTTCACTTGCTGTCATCAGGTAGAGTGTTTGCCCCGTTGACAGAGCTGGGAAGGCGAACATTTCGGAGCCAAATGCATGCATGATGGGATGCATGCATAAGGTTCGATCTTCGTGAGTGATATTGGCTGCTTTGGCCCAATTCAGCATGCGATGCGCATGACTTTCGTGAGTTTGTACAGCACCTTTGAATCGTTCACCTGCTTCAGGAGAATTAGGTGTGTTGTAATGGATGACCAAATCTTGGTCTTTCCAGATCATGTCTGGTAAGGAAACAGTCGAGCGAACTTGACGCTGGAAAATGCTTGCCAGATTATGGGGTTCGGTCCGTTCAGAGATCAGCATGCCTGCGCCCAGGCTGGAGGCGATCGTTGAGAACTTGTCGTGATATGGCGGATGAACGATAAAGTAACTTGGTTCGCATTCTCTGCAAAACATCTCAATTTCGTGCGGTGCCATGGTGGTCGTCAGCGGCATGATTCGGATGCCGAGTCGGACCATGGCATAGTAGAGAATCAGGTAATTAATGCTGTTATCAAAACAGACACAGCACAAGTCCCCCGATTTGATGCCTATTGAATTGAGGTTTTTCGCTACGGTCTCAATGGATAATGACATGTCACCATAGGTTATATGACTCCCATCGCATACGACAGCGATCTTGTCTGGATGAATTGTGGCTTGTTTGGCAAATAGGGAATAAAACATATCAATCTCTCTAGGCGGTAGGGCCGACTAATTCGCGTGGAAGCGAGACAGTTAGTGACGATTGGAGGGAGTGAACCGAGTTCGTCAGATTGGCGAGGATTTCTGTTGAACCAATGCGCATGTTGGTTTCATACTGCAACAGTCGAACCACTTTTTGCGCGGCTGCTTCTGCGCTGACGATTCCACCTTCAATCCAGCCAACGTGGTCAGTAAACAGATCAGAACAAACATGAATGTTGGGTGCGTATGACCAAGTATCACCAGGTAACAAGTTAAGCCCACCTTCCCAGAAACAGATACCACGCTCCCAAAACCGCCATTCTTGTTTGATTGGTTGTGGTAGTCGTCCACCGAACACGTCAAACGGGACCGCGTGACGAATGGTGTCTTCGAACTTCGCCAGCGTATTACTGTGATTTGTGATCAGCGCTTTAAGGTTAAGTGCATTCTCGCCATCTGCGTAGATCAACAAATAGGGGGCATCCCTGGGGAAATAGATTTTGCGGAACGGCGATGGGTTTGTGAAACATTGCCCAGCAATGTTCGTCGATTTCCACCACGGGGATTCGTATTCCACATAACCTTTTACCAATGGGACGGTAACTATGTTTTCGGTGATGGCTTTGCTCAAATTGCAGCCATCTATTTGAAGAAAGTCATGGACAGTGCTGGCATGAATGACATGCCGGGTATCCACGGTTTTGTTACCTGCCAGTGTGTCAAAATGCAGGCGGAGCTTTCGAGTCGGCGTATCTGGTAATGGCTGGATGGCGCGTAAGGTATGGTGGTAATCGATTGAACAACTCCGCGAGAGTTTGCTGGCAAGTCGATTTGGTACACTCTGGAAGCCTTCCAGTGGCGTCATCCATTCTCCGCTGTTGGCACGAGCGAGAGAGCCCGTTTCAGGGTGGTTAAATAAGATATCGATGCCATGCTTGAAGGGCAATTTGGGATTGCGCAACGAGTCATAACCCGAAGCTGTAATGATGAAATTACTCTGGATACTGCCAAGGTGACGATTTGCACCTTCCCAGAAGCTCCAACGTTCTTGTTCTTCTGGTGCACAGGATTCAAAAAAAAGACGTAGGCCGTTACAAATTTCCCGCAATTGTGCTTTGGTGTGGTCAAACAAACCATTCTGAAAAGGGGCAATGTCATAATCGAATGGCACACACCGAATGCCCAAGTCTTCTATCAACTTATGAAGGCGAGTGTGTTGGCGAACGTTGTAGCGCCCCGCACCCAAGTCTACTTGCTCTGGATGGGTGCTCAATGGCGCAGAAAAAATGCGCCCTCCGGCGATGCTGTTTCGTTCAAATACTCGGATTGAGTGTTCAGGTAGAAGCTCGTGAATACGGTAGGCGGCACAGAGCCCGGTAATGCCGCCTCCAACAATGGCAATGTCGCACTGCAAGTCCGACTTGTTCATTCATCTTGTCCCTAAGGGATATCAGGAAATGGGGATTGCTCCCCACGTCATTCCGCCAGCTTGTCAAACATTCGCCTCTACATCACCTGCGGCTTTGATGCGGGTGATGGTGGAATAATGTGTTTTGCCGTCTTGCCCAATGCTGGTGGTGTCGGCATACCCAACTGTGACGCCTTTTTTCCCTTCGAAGTAAGTGCGAACATTATTTGCCCAAATGTCACCTTGATGAGTGAACTCAAGGTGATCGCCATTGATCTTGATGTAGCCATTCCCGACCATGTCTTCGATCTTGTCGGCATAAACTTCAGTGAACGCAACGCCAAAGCGCTCTTTGAAAGGGCGCATATCCAAGTGCTTCAGGCGTAATCCCATCACCATGTACCGTTGCATCCGCTCAGCCTCTGTGCTGAAGCACTGAGCTTCATAGGGTAATCGCTTCTCCTCAAGAACTGCGCTGATGTAGTTTTTGATAGATCGGATACTGCGATACGTAATCCCAGCAATGTACCCATGTGCACCAGCACCCAGTGCGATAATGTTGTTTGATTCTGCATTCATTCGAATGTAACGGCAGTCATGCCCTGGTATAGCCCAATCTCGCACTGAATACTGGTTGGTATAGCGACTCGACTTAATGCGATCCAAGGTATATTCGAACAGCGTGATTTCACGTTCTTGGCAGGGGGCTTGGTGCTTTTGGGTCTTTACATAATCCGAATAGAAAGCGGTATTTTCCAATAGAACTAGTGGATAGAAAGTCAAGTGGGTTGAGCCAGAGGAGAGTGCCAGATCAACGTCTTCTGCCCAGATCTCATCCGTTTGCTTGGGCAGGTTGTAGATGAAGTCGAGGTTGAAATTGGTGAAGTTCTCGCGTAGGTTGGCGATACCTTCGAGCAGTTCTTCCTTGCCCTGCCGCATGTGCAAATGCTCTATGCGGATTGCCCGATTGAACGTCTGGATACCTGCGCTGACTCGGTTCACACCATGTTGTTTCAGTGCTGCGATACGCTCGGCTGTGAAATTTTGGATTACTCCTTCACAGGTGATTTCCACGTCCTTGTCTAATGGAAACCATTGATGTAAATGAGATAGGATACGATCCAACTGCTCTGGACTAAGGCAATTGGGGGTGCCTCCTCCCAAATAAACTGCTCCTACCTGCAGGGACTGTACGTGTTCGAGCGTGCTGTAAAGACGCATCTCTTCAATCAGCGCATCTACATATTGTGCTTTGAGCACCTCGGGGCTGACTGATTTGTTAAATCCGCAGAACGAGCACACCTGATCACAAAATGGGATGTGAATGTAGAGTGTGGAGCGTTTGTTGCCTGTACAGGACGTATTCAACGCAGCGAGTGTACGCTCCACGTCTATTGGGTCATTCGGCATGGGATAGGTGCTGGAGCCAATCGGCTCACGATGCGAAAACGTAACTTGTTTCAATCCAGTGCTCCTAATTGATCACCAATTGCCAAGAGACAAAGCGTAAAGCCCCTTGGTGATAGGTTGTATTTTTTAACCGACTGTTTTTTTGATACTGGTTTTAGCCAATTCATACAATGACTGTATAGGGATGTTCTTAAATTTTATAGTAACTAACTCTTTAAATATGGCATTGGTAAATTAATGACATATCTGGAGTGGAAAAAATATATTCCTGTTTTGGAAATATTCAATCGCTTTACTAAAAAATCAGAAGTGCCGTTGCATTGGCTGTAGTCATTGTGCTGGCGAGGTCGAATCCTGCTAATGGATAGAATCTATGTCAACAATATAATTATGTTCATTTATAAGGAAAACAGGCACTATGTTAAATATGAAATGTCGTAAGTTATTTAGTATGCATGGGTAATTTTGATGTGATGTGAGGTTGGCATGTGATTTGTTGAAATTTATTTTTTTATCATGCAGGATGTTTGTGCCAATATCTCAAGAATGGCAGGGTAACCGGGGTGGCAGGCGTGGCGAGCTTAATCTCGACCTTCATCAATTTGGTATTGGTATGTCTACAACACCATGATTGGTAGTGGTTTTTGTCGCTGGTGGTGTAGTCAGCAATTGAACTGAGGCTTGCTGGTCATAGCGGAGAGAGGGTGGCTCGGACTAAGTTTTGGAGATGGCTGGTAGTAATCGATAGATGACTGTTCGTGAGATGAGAGGCCCTGTTTAAGTCGCTTTGCCTCGCAATGGGTCAAGTACCTTTCTCATGTTGATCATGGTGGTTTCGGCGTGGTTGATCCAGGCTTTCAAATTGGTACTGCTAATGGTGGTTTGTAGGAAAGTGGCTTGTTGCATGGTCTGCAGGATGGGTTGAAGCAGGCTTTCTGCCAATACCATGCGATTTCCCGGTGTGGTACTGATCATGCTCAGTACCCCTGCAAGCATGATGTAGACCTGCTTGAGCCACTCATCAGCCTGCCCCTGCATGGCAGCTGCCAGATAAGCCACACAAATGGCGATAGTGATGCGATGAAGCCTGTCGTTGATGCTTGTGCCTAGCACAGTATCGTAGCTGCCTGCGTGCAACATCGATTTGGCAAGTAACCGGCCGGCGTATAAAGCCGCTTCGGCTTGAATGGCTTCACCAAGCGGATCATGGGGAATTGTAGTTGTAGCCAGTACCGAGACCGCGGTTAACTGTGTGCGCATCAGTGAGACATGGCCCCGCAATAGATGGGCCAGTTGCTGATACAGTAAGGCGTAGGCTGAAACATGTGCCAAGCCGGAGGCCAGCTTGAGGCGTGGATCTGACAGCACCAGGAAGGTTTGTGCATCCATGGGGACTTTGTAACGGGTACCGCCATCACGGATCTCGGGCAAAAAATCCAGCATCGCCGACAGCCGTGCATGCAAGGTATAAGGGGCTAGTGTTGCACCGGCACTGACGGCAAGACAGTAAGTTTTTGTATCACCATCCCCTAGACTGGTTGCCCCACCGGCAACATGTGCGGCACTGCCAATCACCCCTATTACTTGCCTTGGTTGCAGGCGACGGATAATGGGATCGTCAGCCAGTAGGTTATTGAAGCCTTCGCAAATATCAATCAGGAACGACCAGGCACTATCTTGATAATTTCGTACCCAGGCACCGCCCAGTTGTGAGTAATGCTGGCTAAAACGATCACTATCAAGGCCGATATCGCCCACATGTGGTTGAAGCAACGGGGACATGGCCTCGATATGGACGGACGTTGGCATGCCGATGGTCAGTGTGCCCAACTTGGTCTTCGGGCCTGTCAATTTTTGTTGCCATAAGCGTTTCATTTGATGAACTCATCCTGCATACAGCACCATAATGCCAAAGGCATGATTGGTTGTTCAGCTTAATGCCGGTTTTTGCGTATGTCTTGTTCTTTACGATGGGCGTATCGCCTTTGCAGATGAGCTAACCGATATCTGATTACGGGATTGATGCTGTTTCAGTTGGCGGCGATCTGGTAGATCGTGCCCCCTTTGCTACTCAATAGGTACACTTCCTGCTGTCCATCTTGACCAAATGAAACGATATTGCCGACATTGGCCACCGGCCAAGTGGTTTGTTCCACAACCGCTCCGTTTCGATAGGCAAAGCTCTTCAACCAGCCGCTGCAGTAATCCGAATAAAAATAATGTCCTTGCAAGGCCGAGATTGCGTTGCCACGGTAAACCACACCACCCGTGATCGAGCAACCATCATTATGGTTGTACTCCAGCACTGGTAATGTTTGGCCGGTAGTATCACAGGTGCCGCTTGGGTAGCAGCGGGTACCTTCCGTAATATTCCATCCATAGTTGAGGCCTGCTTGGCCAATCGAAGCCGCATTGACTTCTTCGCGTTCGTTTTGCCCTACATCTGCGATGAACAAGGTATTGCTGGTGAAATCTATCGTGAAGCGCCAGGGGTTACGCAGGCCATAAGCCCAGATTTCAGGTAGTTTGCCAGCTTGCGATACAAATGGATTATCGGGTGGAATGCGATACGGATTGGTAGTAGTGGCATTTCGCACGTCGATACGCAGTAATTTGCCTAACAAGGTGCTCAACTTTTGCCCATTGCCCGCAGGGTCGCCACCACCACCGCCATCGCCAGTGCCCAAATACAACATATTGTCTGGCCCAAAATGCAACAGGCCGCCATTGTGATTGCTCAGGGCTGGATTGCGTGCAATCGACAGGATGCGCAAGCCGCTGTTGGGGTCAGCTAAATCAGCATTGTTGCTGGCGACCTGATAGCGCTGAATGGCAATATTGCCCTGTAAATCGGTGAAATAGACATAGAACAGCCCATTGTTTGTATAGTCCGGGTCAAATGCCATCGACAGCAGGCCACGTTCGCCGCCACTGGCGACAATGCTGCGGATATCGAGGAAGGGGGTGGTCAACAGCACACCGCTTTTTACGATGCGAATGCGGCCAGCTTGTTCCACAACGAACAACCGACTATCGCCAGAAGGTGCGGTCAAATACACCGGGCTACTTAAGCCGCTGATGACTGCACGCAAGGTCAACGACTGGGTATTGGCCGTGCGGAATTGAACGGTTGCATTGGCTTGTGTACCGGCTGTTACATTGATGGATTGGGTTGCAGGCTGAGGCAGGTAGCGAATATTGTTGGCCAATACGTCATTGACAGCCAGCTGATAGCTACCGGGAATCAGATTGGTGACGGTTTGTGTGGCATGGATGGTATGTACGGTCCCATTGGGGGCCATCAGGCTGGCATTGGCCTGTGAGCCATCAGGCAGACCTGCGAGCGTGATGAGAATACTGCCCGTTGTGGATTCGCCACCACCTCCCCCGTTGCTACCGCCACAGGCTGTCATGCAAACGAGCATCCACAATCCAAGCATGTCTCGAAAGATTCGCATGACATCCCCCTTTTACGGTTGGCCTGCCTTTATCTTAGGTATTGTTGGTGATGTTTTATAAGTTGTGTAAGGGCAAGCTGCGCCGAGACCGTAGGTGGTAGCGCATGGTGATGTGCGGAGGGAGCGTTCTGAAGTGGGGTATCAGGGAAGGACCCGGTTAGGCAAAGACTATGGCACGGCCTATTGGCACGTGCCATATTGCTGATCAGTGGATCAATTTTGTTAAGTGCGCTTGCCAGGCTTGCTGTTGCCCTAGGTAATGGCTGGGTTCCAGTACGCTGAATTGGCCATTTCGCTCCAGCACAAAGGTTGGAAACCCTTGTCGACCCGTGCGGGTTAGCCACTGTCGACTGGCCGAAGTGTGGGCTGCGGTCTGCGCGCCCTGGTATGCAGCGAACTGTTCAGCAAATGCCTCGGTATCCAGCCCCAGCGATTCAGCTAATTCAATCAGTATTGGGCCATCGGCAATCCGGCGACCCTCTACATAGTGAGCTTTCTGAATCCTGGCCAGCATGACATGAGCTGGTAGACCCATTGCCGCCGCTGCCAATATTGCTGCAATCGGTGGCGCAGAATCCAGTACCGCAGTCCGATCTTTTAACAAACCGTCGAAGTAGGCCGTACCAAAAGGCTGCCCGGTGATGCTGGCAATACGTTGATCATGTTGCATCACGTACTGGCGTAGTGAATCGGTCACTGCTTGGCGATTGGCGCCTGTCATCATACCGCCACCGTGCAGGGTGAGCGTGAGGCCGGGGATGTCGGCCGCTGCGCTCACCAGTGGCGAGGCACCATAGCACCAGCCACACAGTGGATCATAGATATAGTGCAAGGTAGCATAGGGCGCTTGCATCATTCTGCTGGCCATTTCATTTCACCCATAGCCACCTTGGCGCTCAGCTCCAGGCTGGACACGTCTTCCAGTGTTGGGTAGTGCTGTTTCATCGCGGCAATCAGGTCTGCCGAGTTCTTAGCCTTGGCAGCTTCTACCTCGAATGTCTTGATATAGTCGCGGGTAAAGCGGACCGATTCCAATGTGTGAGGCGCACCCTTGGTGAAGTGACCAGGTACCACGACTTCTGGCTTCAGATCTTCGATTTTCTGCAGTGTGGCCAACCAATCCGCACGTGCCTCCTTGGTTTGCGCATCGGCCATCCATACATGGCTATTGCCCACGACTTGCACGCCACCTACTACAGCCTTGATGGATGGAATCCAGACAAAGGTCATTTCGGACTTGGTGCCGTTGATACCCATCACTTCCAGCTTCTTGCCATCAACCGTCAGCACGTTGCCTTGAATCGGGCTAGGCACGTAGGCCTGCTTGGGGGCGCCTGCACCCAGTTTCGGGCCCCAGAACGCTAACTTGCCAGTCATGGTGTGCTTGATGTGTTCAATCGTTGGCTGGGTTGCGACGATGCGCGCCTTGGGGAATGCGGCTCGTAACGGCTCCAGGCCAAAGTAGAAATCCGGGTCGCCGTGGCTGATCAGGATGGTGGTCAGCTTCTTGCCACTTTGCTTGATTTTGTCGACCAGTTTGGCGCCATCGATCGTGGAAAACTGGGCATCAATCAAAACAGCTTCGGTCTTGCCCGTAATCAGTTCAGACGATACCGAGAAAATGGCTGCTTCGCCTGGGTTGTAAACATCCAGCTTCAGATCGGATGAAGCCGCTAGCGCAGTGTGCGAGGCAGACAAGGCAAGCAGGGAAACAGCAGCGGTAACAGCAGCTTTCAGTACAGTGCGACGAAACATGGTGTGCTCCATTGGGTTGGTTGACAATCAGTGATCCGAATAGTAGTTGCACAATACCGATCAAAAAACCGCATAATGATTGTTAGTTTGTTGCATAAATCGAGCAGATAATGGACCGGCTGACAGCCATGCGTGTGTTTGTCGAAGTGGTGGACCGTGGCTCTTTATCCAGCGCGGCGGATAGGCTGGATATGTCACGGGCAATGGTGTCGCGCTATCTGGCAGCACTTGAAGATTGGACTGGGGTACGTTTGCTGCACCGAACTACTCGTAAACTGAGCCTGACTGATGCGGGTAGCGAAACGCTGGCGCGGTGTCGACAAATGCTTGAAATTGCTGATGACCTGCGAACCCAGCTCAATGTACCGGAAGATGCACCACGTGGCATGCTGCGCCTGACTTGCAGCATGTCTTTGGGGCAGGCCTTTCTGGCCCGAGTCGTGACAGCGTATCTAAAACGTTATCCTGCCACGGCGGTTGATCTGTGGTTGGTGGATCGCACTGTCAATCTGGTGGAAGACCGGGTTGACCTGGCCATTCGGATTACCAATCAGCTTGATCCCAATCTGATCGCTCGCAAGTTGGGTGCTTGTCGCTCAATTGTCTGTGCCTCGCCAGATTACTTGCGTGAGCATGGTATGCCGCAGAAGGTTGAGCAACTGGCTTTGCACAACTGCCTGACCTATACCTATTTCGGTAAAAGTTTGTGGGCCTTTTCGAAAGATGGCGAGCCCATGTCGGTGCCAGTCAGTGGCAATCTCAGTGCCAATGAATCAACTGTGCTGCTGGCGGCGGCACTCAGTGGCGCAGGCGTTACCATGCAACCTGCCTATTCCGTCATGCCATGGGTTCGCTCTGGCCAGTTGGTCGCGATTCTGCCAGGGTATCAACCCAATGAAATGGGTATCTATGGTGTGTATGCATCCCGAAAGCAAATGCCCGCCACATTGCGTACCATGCTTGATTTTTTGGTGGATGGTTTTGCGAACGACCCGCATTGGCTCAGTATTGCCTGATGGTTGGATGGGCTAGGTATTGGGAATACCATTTACCTTGAGCAACAAGAGTGGCTAACAAAATTCAGCGAAGTGACTGAGGCAAGGCTACACTTGCTCCCGGACTCATGTCGCCCTAAGCTATGATCCCTTCGTCAACTGCCATGCTGCGCCAGTCGCCAGATTTCATCATATCAGGGCCGGCATGTCCGACATCCAGATGGATTGCACTATGCCCACACCTTTTCGTCACCTTGCCAGCCTGGCGCTGATTGCCAGCACACTATTTACCGCCGCTCACGCGGAAGCCGATCGCCCCACACTGGCCCGCAACCTGCTGATGCAATTGGTACGTCATGGCAGCAGTGTCGATGCACAAATCATCACCCCTACATTGGTTTTGCCACATCGCATGAGTACACGTGATTTTTTGAGCAGGCTACGACATACATTGCAGGATGGCCAAGGCCGCTTGACTGTTGAGGTACCGGCACCAATCAAAAATTGGGGGAGCGGTGGTGGCAGCCCATGGCAGTTTCAAGACCCGCAAATGCAGCTTTATTTCAAAAATCTGTTCGTCAGTATTGTGGCCGGCTTGCGCAACCAGGGTTACAGCATTCAGCTGGGTAAGAACGATTTGTTTCACGGGCACCTTTTTTCTTTCGAGCATGACAGTATGACCGACTATGGCATTCTGTTTCACGCCAAGGAATATCCCAGTGATCGTGACATTGTTGAACAAAATGGTGGTAAAGGTGCGGATAGCACTTTTAGTACACTTGATCCGGCCTACCCGCAACGCAATTTGCTATGGATAGCCTCCAGCTCCAGAATCTGGGCTTTGCAGGCGACTCACCCCAGCCTGACTCCGTTGATCACGGCAGATTGGCTGGACCCCCACAGCGACGATCCTTTCATGCAACAGCTTCACCGTTTGCAGTTGAAAGCGCTCACAGTTCAGGACGCCTATTTCAGTGATCTAGGTACAGCCCTGGGCAGTGTGAACTTCTTCACGCGTGAGACAGTAAAACAATTGATCGGCAATCAGTCCGGGCACGGGGCAATACAGGAGTGGTTGTACTTTTGAGATTGGCTATGGGTACCGAAGTAGGGTGAAGCGACGGTCGCCATCCCGAAAGATGATCAATCAGCGATTGAATGATTTATCAATTACGGAAATTGATTTGTCGATGTTTTTTACATGAGTATATAATTTAATTTATTCGAAATGATGATCGTTCGAATAATGCAGAATAATTGTATTCATGTTAAGTAATTGGGTTTGACTCGATGCTTTATTGCTATTTCATACTTACAATTTCTCAAAAATTAGAAGATGAAATTATATATCAATCAGCATAATTAGTTGCATTGGGCGCGATACTTGCGTGTATTTCCATGTGGGGTGGTTGCTTTAGCTGCCCCGAATTGGAAAGGAACGCATCATGAGTACTTTCACACTACGCACAGCCAGTGGATTATTAGCTATTACTACATTATTCGCAGGCGCCCCTGCCATAGCAGATCAGCAACCTGCCACTACCACTGCGATGCTGGGTGCCGCTCCTTTGTTGGCTCCCATTGCCGTTACCAAAACCTATAGTGCTGCAGTCGATGCCGCTGGTACCTTGATATTTGGTCCGGCAGGCGCTAGCAGCAACCTTCTGCTGGCTGGTAGTTATCAGGTGATTTTTCCCAGTGATGTATCCAAGTGTGTATACACTGCAATCCTGGGTAGCACAGCCCCTGCTTCGCCTGCACCAGGCATCATTGTGGTATCGCCTCGTGCTGGTAATGTGAATGGGGTATTCATCAAAACGACAAATCTGGCCGGGGTATTGTTGAACCAGGCATTTCACCTGCATGTGCAGTGCTGATGCAATGATGGGCTGACAATGTCCCCCTGAATTGCTTGATCTATTCATCAATGGGTGGAATGACACCCATCATTTCGCCCATTGATTGCACCATCGCCCTGTGCCTGCGAGCTTTCCAAAAAACTTCCAGCTTTGCCCCCTGTCAACATCAGCATGCTGCCTCTAGCGCTTTCACCGCTGCAAAGCAACTAACCTGGATATTTCATAAATTGACGCGAGTGCTAGCTTGTCTTTTGACCCATATGAAGATTTTCGTTCTGTCGCGCGTAAGAACCACTACGCGACTCCTTCACGAAATCTCCCTATGAATCAAAATCCTGCGCCATCACCTCGCGAATTTGCGAAGCATCCAGGCTAAACCACATTGTAAGAATACCCTGCTTGTGACGACCAAGGTCAGAACCAATCTTCTGACGAACCCATCGTGTGCTTCATTGAATCTGCAATTGTATTGATCTGCACAAGCCATGCCGTGGTTTCGCAATCATCATTTGACGACAAAAGGATCCAATCCAATGGCAATAGGAAAAATTAGCCCGACACTGACTGAACTGAACTACGACATGGTGTGGAACAAAATGTCGAATGATGTGAAAGGCGCCTTTATCGGGACGCCGCAAAAGGTGAAGTTGCCCGCCGGGTTTCGACTGTATAAATTCACCGAGTTCTATATTGCCAACCGGCAGGGCAAGGTGACTGAATGGTGGAGTCCAGTCAATCCGTACGATATGGACCCAGGCCTGGCAGCACGAATCAGCTTGGCCAAGCATCTGGGGGCCAACCCATCAGATCTGACCCGGGTCATGGCTGCAGTGAAGGAAAACTGGAATGCGCTGACATTTGTACTGCAGGCGGAGCTGCAAAAACCGGTTTACGCATTTTGGGGGCAATGTGCTATGCAACGTCGCCGGGATGCCAATTCACAAACCCGCGCGGGTATTCCGCCAGCCCAAGCCCGTACGGACATGCCAATGGTCAAAACCATCAACCTTCCCGGTTATGCCTGGCAATTCTATTGCCCAGCACTCACCCCAGCCCATATTCGCGAAATCAGCCGCAATCCTGTTGGCACCTGACCAATCCGCTACCAGCCATGTGTGAAAGGCGATCAATCAAAGCTTGATGTAACCGGAGAATCGGTATAGCACAAATCAATCAAGTCCATTTTCTTGAAACGGGAGTGGACTTGAAAATGGTGGGTTTGACAGCACTGATTGCTCATCTTTACCCAGTCCCTCCAAGGTCGCCTGATCACGCTGCCAAGACGGTAGTGCTATCGTGCATCATCGCTACTCGCCGGTCATTGAGTTCGATGTTTTCCCGTTACTTATCCAATTCACACAGCGTACTGGGGATGCTGGAACCCACTGCCTAACCTGTCGGGTTTCCGGCCCGATTCAGATGTCGCTTGGATCGGTGTCCGGAAACTCGATAACCTGCAACGGCTCCAGCTGGGCCAGGAACACCAGATGCTCGATGATGCTGACCTTTTGTAGTTTCTCGACCGTGTTCGGGCAGCCCAGTGCCAAGGCGGGGACATAGCCGTACATTTCGGTGGAGTCCAGGCGGCTGAGTCGGGCTAGGGCACGGTCAAAAAGAGGTTGGCTGTTGCTATCCATCCAATCCATTGAATTGGGATTACTAGCACTTAACCAATATTTGACCGCTATTTCATCTCTTCCCGCTTTTATATGGCTTAAATATATGTGATTTGGATAAGCACATGCGGTAATGGCACTAATTTCTAGCGATGGACCTGTTTTTTCTCCCCATAAGTACAGGTGGCCAAACGCATCCCTTGCAATCACATGGTAGGCATCCAGTTCCATGAATGATGTATCACCAATCCAGGCTTCCAATGCAGGTTCATATTCCTGGGGATTCACCAGCCAGAAACGGCCATTGGCATAGCCCGCCCAGCCGTAGCCCTCC
>NZ_SCOH01000042.1 GCF_005503445.1 Chitinivorax sp. B
AACACAAGGGACTGCCGCCACCCAAGAACTACGGTGCGGACATTTCAACACTCATTCGCATGATCGAGGCGGGGGAACTTTGATCCCGTTTCAACCCACTTTTACGAATACCCTATGATTTTTTCAACCTGAATGGCCGTGTGCTTCAGTTCTGGTTGTTTGGACACCGGATCAAAACTGGACAGGGTCAGTGCATTGATGCCGCTCCCCGCCATGAACTGGCTGCCCCAGTGCATGGGTAGAAAAGCCTGCCCGACCCGGATATCCTCGGACGCAGCCACTCGCAATACCAACCCGCCACGGCGGCTTTTGATACGGACGATATCGCCCGATTGCAGCTGACGGCGGGCCATGTCAGCAGGATTCAACAGTAGTTGCGGCTCCTCGACATGGTTGAACAATCGCGCCACCTGGCCGGTACGGCTCATACCATGCCATTGATCCCGAAGCCGACCCGTGGTCAGTCGTAGTGGAAAACGGGCATCCGCCGCTTCCGCCACGGGCAGATACGGTGCGGCAATAAAGCGGGCACGGCCATCTGCCGTTGCAAACTGGCCATCGCCATACAACCTAGCCTGACCTTGTGGTGCACCTGCCGGTAACGGCCACTGCTGCGGACCGGCTTGATCCAGCAGCGCGTAGCTAAGCCCGGTGATATCCAGATCGCGCCCGGCAGTGCTGTGTTTGTGTTCGTCAAATACCTGTTCCACCGACGTGTAAGGAAACAATGTCGGTTGACCCGGCCGTAACCTGGCCTCAAGACGGTGGGCAAAATCAACCACAATAGCCCAGTCTGACCGCGCCTCGCCCGGTGGCGATACCGCTGGGTTGACATGTGTGATACGACGTTCGGAATTGGTGACTGTGCCCTCCTTCTCACCCCAGCTGCTGGCGGGTAGCAGTACATCTGCAAACGCCGTAGTATCGGTATGGCGGTAGGCTTCCTGAACCACCACCAATTCGGCAGTTTGCAGGGCCGAACGCACCAGATTCACGTCCGGCATGGATTGGGCTGGATTGGTACAGGCAATCCACACTGCCTTGATCTCACCTGAACGAATCGCCTCGAACAACTCCACCGCTGTTTTGCCAGGTTTAGCGGGTACAGCGTCCACACCCCACAGGCTGGCCACTTCGGCGCGATGATCGGGATTGGACAGATCCCGATGGGCGGACAGCAGATTGGCCATGCCCCCCACTTCACGCCCACCCATGGCATTGGGTTGCCCCGTCAACGAGAAAGGGCCGGCACCCGGGCGACCAATCTGGCCGGTTGCCAGATGCAGATTGATCAAGGCGGCATTTTTGTCGGTACCATGACTGGACTGGTTCAAGCCCATACAATAAAACGACAGCGTAGCGCGGCTTTCCCCAAACCAGCGTGCTGCCTGCTGCAGTTGCACTTCACTGATGCCACAGATATCGGCGACCATTTTGGGTGTGTAGTCTCGAACCAACGCTTTCAACTCTTCAAAGCCGGTAGTGCGACTTCGCACAAACACGTGATCCACCAAGCCATCCCAAAGCAGGATATGCAACATGCCATGGAACAGTGCCACATCAGTACCCGGCAGAATCGCCAAGTGCAAGTCAGCACTGGCCGCTGTGTCCGTTCGACGTGGGTCAACTACGATCAGTTTCAGGTGAGGGTTGGCCGCACGTGCGGCTTCAATACGACGAAACAGAATTGGATGGGCGTAAGCCATGTTGGCGCCTGCAATGAACATCACCTCGGCATGGTCGATATCCTCATAGCAGGTTGGTGGGGCATCGGCACCCAGCGTGGCTTTGTAACCAGCCACTGCAGACGACATGCACAGGCGGGAGTTCGTATCGACGTTATTGGTGCCGATCAACCCTTTGGCCAGCTTGTTGAAGACATAATAATCCTCTGTCAGCAGCTGGCCCGAGATGTAAAACGCAACGCTGTCCGGCCCGTACTCGGCGATGGTGGCAGCAAAACGTTCAGCCAGGTGATCCAGCGTGACATGCCAGCTCGTGGCTTGCAATGGTTGATCCCGGGTAGCACGTAAGGCGGGTTGGAGCAAACGGCCAGTATGGTGAGCCGTCAGATGCAGGGTGGACCCTTTGGTACACAAGCGCCCAAAATTGGCCGGGTGATCCGGATCACCTGCCACGCTGGCAATTCGCCCGTTTTCCACTCCAATCAATACCCCACAACCCACACCACAGTAACAGCACGTCGCCTTTACGGTTTGCATACAGCGTCCCCCTCCAGCACTGTTCAGCAAAAACCGCGCCACCCATCTTCAAATCTTGCCCAGATAGGCCATCACGCCATTTAGAGCCGCTAACAAAACCCAGCGAAGTGATTCTGGTTAGGCGTGCAAACGAAGGCAGTACGTGAGCACGACAAGTTTGCACAACAACACCAGAAGGGTTTTGTTAGCGGCTCTTAGTAGCGATTGACCAATCGCTCATGCAGCACATTACGGTGCATTCCACCATGCCAATTGCCTGATTCTGGTGCGTGCACTGCAACAATTTTCCTGGAAATCGCACCATTTCTGCACAGCATCCAGCTCGACGAAAAAGAGGCTTTCACATTGCACAACAAAGCCATACAATGCCCAGAATATGACATAAGAATAAAGCATCAATGCATGTAGCTCACCGCTACTGACCAAGCCAGGACGAGAAAACATGAGCCCACTGACCGACCCAGCCTATCCTGTCTACCATGCCCGCCATGACGATTCGACGACCGACCGCCTACGCTACGCCCGTAGCCTGATTCGTGATGTACTGGTAACAGCCGATACCAGTCATGGCCATGAAGGGTTGGCCTGGTCATCGGTGATGATAGCCTCGGCCGATCCACTGGCTCCCGTCAGGTTGGCTGCAGGCTGGCCGGTCAGCGATGCCGACCAGCGGCAGGCACAAGCGACTTACGAGCAACTGTTGCTGGCCTACCATTTGGATGTGATGGAAAAAGCCTGGCCAGCACATGATCTTGGTGTAGCGTTGGCGGTATTTCTGATCGGCAATTATCAGATGGCAACCGACCACTCATTGAATGACGACCTGCAACAAGCCCTGGTCAAGCAATTGCGTCAGCGCATCGGCCGACACGCTACACTGGCGGCCCTACCGGTGTTGACCCGTCAGGAACTGTTCGAAGAACTGGCCATTTCCGGAACCCTGATGTTGGCCATACTGTTGCAAAACTCCAACGGTATTCGTACTGACGCCATTTCATGGGCCAAGCCAACCGCACAGGACAATTTACAGACGCTATTGCGAATCCCGCATACGTCACTTTATTTTGATGAGGAAGGCGTTCACATCAACACCGGACTGGCTTGAATCCAGTTGTGATTTAGCTGGAATGGCAGATGAGGGCAAATCACAGCAAATACAGTTGAATTAACAGATATATTTTCTGAAAAAAATGACAAAAGCATCAATTTTATTTGCACACTCCCTGTGAAACCGCATCAATCTTGATTCAGAATGATTGCAAAATCCTCAAAAGCTTGCTTGAATGCGCAACCAGGCCGTTGTTGGCTGGCCTAAGTACTTTACTTACTAAAGGGTCTTCACATGCGTACCAAAAAAGAATTGATCGATGCGCTCGCAGAGCGTACCCAACAATCCAAAACTGCCACCGAAGCATTCATTGATGCATTTGGCGCTGCTGTTCAAGCATCGCTGGCCAAGGGCGACGAAGTGGTACTGCCCGGCATCGGCAAGTTCTCGGTAAAAGACAAAGCAGCCAAGACTGGCCGTAACCCCAAGACTGGCGAAGCGATCCAGATCCCTGCCCGCAAGTCCCCAGCATTCAGCGCTGCCAAAGCACTGAAGGACGCAGTTGATGTGAAGAAAGAAACTGCTCCCGCCAAAAAAGAAGCCGCGCCTGCCAAGAAAGACGCGAAGAAGAAGTAAGCCTGTTGGTTCCCAGCAGCATTCTGCCGGGCGGACAACCCATGTTGCGCCGCCCGGGCTGACCGGCAACTCCTCGTCTGCACCGGCTCAGGTTCTACCCAAAGCTTGTCATCTCGCGCTAGACTTCAATCGGCGATCTGCCACCTGTCGATTCCCTGAATTGATCGTTTCACCTTGAAACGTGCACAGCCCATGAACTCGTCCGATATCAACCTGAAACAACTGGCCCAACAACTGGGGGTCTCCAAGGCCACGGTCAGTCGTGCCCTGAATGGCTATCCAGAAGTCAATGCCGATACCCGTCGTCGGGTGTTGGAAGCAGCGCATGCCGCCGGCTACCGCCCCAATTCATTGGCACGCAGTCTGGCAGTCGGCCGTACCGACATGATCGGCCTCGTCTACCCGCTGCGCCCAAATGATCTGGGCAACCCCTTCTTCCTCAGTGTGGTATCCGGCATTGAGCAGGCTTTGCGAGCTCAAGGCAAAAGCCTGTTGATCGCCGCCGAGCCGGAAGAAGATCAGCTGGCGCCTTACCAGCAGTGGGTTCGCAGTGGCAGACTGGACGGTCTGATTGTGCCTCAGACTCGTATCAATGACGTCCGTTTTGATTTTTTGCGTACCAGCAACATGCCGTTCATTGCACATGGCCGGTTCAATACCGATCAAGGCTACGCCTGGTTCGACTACGACAATGAAGCAGGTGTCGCACTGGCCGTTGAACGGCTGGCGCAATTGGGCCACCAGCGCATTGCACTGATCAGTGCTCAACAACAGATGAGCTGCCATGTGCAACGCCGGCAGGGCTTCATGCATGGCATGCGGGCACATGACTTGCCGGTGCTGCCAGGTTACATGTTGTCCGATGTGACCACCCCGGAACAAGGTGAAGCCGCAACACACCAATTGCTGGCATTGACACCACGCCCAACGGCCATCGTGGTCGACAACAACATGGCCGCCGTTGGTGTAGTTCATGCACTGCAAAGTGTCGGGATTCAACTGGGGCGAGATCTCTCGCTGATTATTCACGACGAAATCCCCTACCTGAACTGGTTTGTCGGGCCGATTACATCGGTTGTACTGCCCAAGCCCGTCGATGCCGGCGCAAAAATTGCTGAACTGCTCTTGAAACGCATGGATGGCCAACCAGTGGAACAACTACAGGTACTTTGGCAACCGGCACTGGTGATCGGTGCATCTGACGGACCACCCCCGACGTGAACGCGAGCATGAGCAGATTTCCTGATACCTTTCGACATCCGTATTAATGTTTCCCCCAACTTGCCGGAACATGCCATTCATATGATGATGTAATGCTCTTGCTTACCTGTAGTACTGGTTTACACGCCATCATCATGGCAACGATGTCACTCAGCCAACTTCGCAGACTCATCCTACTGGACGAGATTTGCAGCCAGCTTGCCCCAGTTGGCCAACCCACCGCTGTGAATCTGGAACACACACAGCCCGTTACCCCAAACACCCCGACTGAAAACGGTACCGAACCTGAGTGTGTGAAGCCGATCACTTAGATGTTTGATGTCTTATTGCGCGACCACAATCGGGGCTCATGTGCTGCTCAACATCCTCATGTATTACACCTACACTCCTGTTTTTTCGCTGCGCTTCACCCCGCTGGTGGCCGCTCATCACAGACCTTGAACAGGTTCTTAACGCCGCTAACAAAACCCAGCGAAGTGGTTCTGGTTAAGCGTGCAAACAAAGGCAGTACGAGAGTACGACAAGTTTGCACAACAACACCAGAAGGGTTCTGTTAGCGGCACTTAGTGTAACGCGGTGAAATCAACTGGTACTGCCATACCGGCCTGCAACATAGGCGGTTGCATGTGCAATACAAGGTTTCCTGCTCAGCGATCAATCAGCCCTCGGTTGCGCCCATTCGCCAGTAACACAGCACTTGCATTGAGTATAGGGTTTTCCCTTACTTGCGATTCAAACCGGTTTAAATAATGATGACAACACACTGAAACCGGTTTAAATCAAACAAGGAGCCGTTATCGTGGCATCGCTGTCGTTGACTCAACTACGTAAAACCTTTGGCGACACCACGATCATTGGCGGGGCCGATCTGCATGTCCGTTCTGGTGAATTCGTGGTATTCGTCGGCCCATCCGGCTGCGGCAAATCAACCCTGCTGCGCATGATTGCTGGGCTGGAGGATATCTCCGGTGGCCAGTTACATATCGATGGTGTCCTGGCCAACGACTTGCCGCCCGCCAAGCGGGGCATTGCCATGGTGTTCCAGTCCTATGCGCTTTACCCGCACATGACCGTGTTCGACAACATGGCATTCGGGCTGACCCTGGCCAATCAAAGCCGACAAGACATCGAACAGCGGGTCACCGATGCCGCTCGAATCCTGCACATTGACCATTTGCTGCAACGGCTACCCAAGGCACTGTCTGGCGGTCAACGTCAGCGCGTCGCCATTGGCCGCGCCATTGTCCGACAGCCCAAAGTCTTTCTGTTCGACGAACCGCTCTCCAACCTGGATGCTGCATTGCGGGTACAAATGCGCATCGAATTGGCCAAGCTGCACCGTGAACTCGGCAGTACCATGATTTATGTGACCCACGATCAGGTTGAAGCAATGACGCTGGGCGACCGTATCGTCGTCCTGAATGGCGGGCGCATTGAGCAGGTTGGCACGCCGCTGACGCTCTACCACACCCCAGCCAACAAATTTGTTGCCAGCTTTCTTGGCTCGCCGACAATGAATTTTCTGCCTGCACAGGTCGACAGTTACCTGGGTGACAGGCTGAAAGCGCGGTTGCGTGATGGCAACCTGGTTGAGCTGGGTCACGTGATGCAACCTCAATCAATCGGTACACCGATCGAACTTGGCATACGTCCTGAACATATCCAGCAAGCAGCATCGGGTGAGCCAGGTATCGCGCTGACAGTGGACGCTGTGGAACACCTCGGTGAGGCCACTTTGGTCTATGGCCGGCTGGGCCAACACGCAGATGAATTGGTAGTCAAACTGGATGGGGAGTGTCGTGTGGCGCCGGGTAATACACTGGCGCTGCAATTCGATCCACAGCATGTCCATGCCTTTGCCGACAACGGTGCATCACTACTGTATGCAACAAACCGAGCGGTATCCGTAACAACGCCATAGATCGTGTCATGCCCCCGCAACCGTGGCGGCGCGATAGCCCGGTTCAACACAGTTGTTGGGACGTTTTTCTTAAACCGGTGGGCACAGACCTGCCGGCAGATAACAACAGGAGACAATATGAAACGTCGTGCCATCCCTTTCGTCTTGACCGCAGGCTGGTTGCTGTCGGCCGGCGCGCTCCAGGCGGCAACTGTCAGCATCTATTGTGGCGATGTCGGTAAAGAGCGCGAACTGTGCCAGCAAGGTGTCGAGCTGTGGTCGAAAAAAACTGGCCATACGGTCAAGGTCATTTCCAAACCCAATGCGTCCAACGATGCGCTGACCGTAGCACAACAGATGCTGGCATCAGGTTCCGGCGATATCGACGTGATACAGATCGACGTGGTGTGGCCCGGCATTCTGGCGCAACATCTGCAGGATCTGACACCGTATGCCAAAGACGCAGCGGCAGCGCATTTCCCGTCCATCGTCAAAAACAACACCGTCAATGGCAAGCTATTGGCCATGCCGTGGTTTACCGATGCCGGTCTGCTGTATTACCGCAAGGATCTGCTGGAAAAATACCAGGCAGGTGTACCAAAAAGCTGGGAAGAACTGGCTGACATCGCCGCCCGGATACAAGCTGCCGAACAGAAAGCCGGTAACACCAAGATGGTTGGCTTCATCTGGCAGGGCCGGGCCTATGAAGGCTTGACCTGCAACGCGCTGGAGTGGGTTGCCAGCTATGGCGGTGGTTCGGTCGTGGAAGCCAATGGCAAGCCATCGATCAACAATCCCAATACGGTCGCGGCGCTCAAGCAGGCTGCCAGCTGGATTGGCAAGATTACGCCCAAAGGTGTGCTGAACAGCGCCGAGGAGGAAGCACGCGGCACATTCCAGTCCGGCAACGCCGTATTCATGCGCAATTGGCCGTATGCCTGGGCATTGGCCCAGTCGGGCGACAGCAGCATCAAGGGCAAGGTCGGGGTTGCCCCGCTGCCCAAAGGTGGCGCCAATGGCAAAAGTGCGGCCACGCTGGGCGGCTGGCAGTTGGCGGTCAGCAAGTACTCGAAAAACCCGGCCATCGCCGCCGATCTGGTGATGTTTCTGGTCTCCCCACAGGAACAGAAACGTCGTGCCATCTCCGGGGCGTTCAATCCGACCTTGCCCAAACTGTATACCGATGCTGAGGTCCTGAAAGCCAACCCGTTCATGGGAGAGCTGCAATCGGTCTTCCAGGCAGCCGTGGCACGTCCGTCCACGGTGACCTCCTCACGTTACAACCAGGTCAGTAACGAGTTCTACAACGCCGTCCATGCCGTGCTCTCCGGTACCGCCACGCCAGACAACGCAGTGAAGGATCTGGAACAACGGCTGAAGCGGCTCGCACCTGGCGGAAAGTGGTGACATGGTGAACCAGCCCTCTGCCACCCCCCTTGAGCTGGCTGTGGCCGGTACCCGCCCCGTGGGTACTGGCCAACCCAAACGCCAAAGCCAGCTGACCCGCAGCCGCGTACGTGCCGCCTGGCTGTTTCTGCTACCCATGTTGCTGGTATTGCTGGGGGTGGCGGGTTGGCCGCTGGCTCGTACCATCTGGTTCAGTCTGACCGATGCCAATCTGTCGAACCTTGCCGATGCCAAATTCATCGGGCTGGATAACTACCTGCAACATGTTGACGGCGAATGGTATGGCGTATTGGCTGACCCTGACTGGTGGCAGGCCGTGCGCAATACACTGCGCTTCACTGTCATCTCCGTTTCACTGGAAGTCGTTCTGGGCATGGTGATTGCGCTGGTGCTCAACCAGTCCTTTCCTGGGCGTGCCTGGGTGCGGGCCGCGGTACTGGTTCCCTGGGCCATCCCTACCATCGTGTCAGCCCGAATGTGGTCATGGCTGCTGAATGACCAGTTCGGCATGATCAATGATCTGTTGCTCAACGTTGGCCTGATCCACGCGCCACTCGCCTGGACTGCTACGCCAGAGCTGGCGATGTGGTCGGTGATCATGGTGGACGTGTGGAAGACCACACCGTTCATGGCCCTGCTGTTGCTGGCCGCATTGCAGATGCTACCTGGTGATTGTTATGAAGCAGCCAAGGTGGATGGCATCCATCCGGTCAAAGTCTTCTTCCGCGTCACGCTGCCCTTGATCCGGCCCGCGCTGATGGTGGCAGTGGTATTCCGTGTACTGGATGCGCTGCGGGTATTCGACCTGATTTTTGTGCTGACCGCCAACAGCCGTGCCACCAGTTCCATGTCCGTCTACGCCCGTCAGCAGCTGTTCGATTTCCAGCAGGTGGGCTATGGCTCGGCAGCCGCCACGGTGCTGTTCTTCATCGTGGCCTTGCTGACAGCGGTCTACATGATGGCCAACCGTGTTCGTTTCGACGATGAAAGGTAAGCCATGAAAACCCTCAAATCCGTCAGCTTCGGCCTGCTGGTCAGCCTGATTGTGCTGTATGCGGTGTTCCCGTTCTATTACGCCTTTGTGTCGTCGCTGACATCGCCGGCCGAGCTGTTCACCGTGCATTACTGGCCCACTGGTTGGCACTGGGACAACTATGCAGCCCTGTTCCGCGATCAACCCTTTGGCCGCAACATCCTCAGCTCGTTGCTGGTGGCCGTGGCAACCGTCGCCATCTCGCTGCTGTTGTCTGTCACCGCAGCTTATGCCTTGGGTCGAATCCGCTTTCGTGGGCGGGGACTATTGCTGCTGTGTGTGCTGGCGGTGTCCATGTTCCCACAGGTTGCCGTGCTGTCCGGCCTATATGAGCTGGTGCGGGCCCTGGGCCTGTATGACCACCTGGCTAGCCTGGTGTTGTCATACATGATCTTCACCTTGCCCTTTACCGTTTGGGTACTGACCACCTTCATGCGCGATCTGCCTAAAGAAGTGGAAGAGGCCGCACTGGTCGATGGCGCCAGTGCCTGGGTCATCGTCACCCAGGTGTTCATGCCGCTGCTGTGGCCAGCGCTGGTCACCACGGGCTTGCTGGCCTTCATTGCCGCGTGGAACGAATTCCTGTTCGCCCTCACCTTTTTGCTTTCTACCGAAAACCGCACCGTACCGGTTGCCATTTCGATGATCAGCGGTGCCAGCGAACATGAATTGCCGTGGGGTCGCATCATGGCCGCCTCGGTGATTGTCACCGTGCCCTTGGTGGCACTGGTGCTGGCTTTCCAGCGCCGTATCGTCTCCGGCCTGACTGCCGGGGCCGTCAAAGGTTAACTTCCCGGATTTTTACATGACTAAACAACAAGATTGGTGGCGCAGTGGCGTGATCTATCAGATCTACCCACGCAGTTTTTTCGACAGCAATGGCGATGGCATCGGTGATTTGCCGGGCATCACACAGCGGCTCGACTATGTCGCCGAACTGGGGGTGGATGCAATCTGGCTGTCACCCTTCTTCACCTCACCAATGAAGGATTTCGGCTATGACGTATCGGACTATCGAGGCATCGACCCGATGTTCGGTACGCTGGCCGACTTCGATCAGCTGATCACCAAGGCCCATGCTTTGGGCCTCAAGGTGCTGATCGATCAAGTCATCAGCCACTCATCCGATCAACATCCATGGTTTCAGCAAAGCCGCCAACAGCGCGATGGCAACTATGCCGACTGGTACGTATGGGCCGATGCCAAGGCCGACGGCAGCCCCCCCAACAATTGGCTGTCGTTGTTTGGCGGCTCGGCCTGGCAGTGGGATAGTGGCCGGCAGCAGTATTACCTGCACAACTTCCTGGCCAGCCAACCTGATCTGAATCTGCACAATCCGTCAGTACGAGCAGCATTGCTGGAGGACATGCGCTTTTGGTTGGATCGTGGTGTGGATGGCTTCCGGCTGGATACCGTCAATTTCTACTTCCACGATGCCGAGCTACGTGACAACCCGCCGTGGACAACACGTGGCGAGCTGGCAGAAGGCGTACCCGCCAGCAACCCGTATGCGTTGCAGCATCACCTATACGACAAGACACGGCCAGAGAACCTGGGCTTTTTGCGGGAACTGCGTACGCTGCTGGATCAATATGGTGCCGTAACCGTTGGCGAAATCGGCGCAGATGACTCGATTGGCGTCATGGCCGATTACACCAGCGGTCACGACAAGCTGCACATGGCTTACAGCTTCCACCTGCTCACCGAACGTTTCTCGGCAATGCTGGTACGCGATTCGGTAAGCGAGATGTGGCAACGGCTTGGCAGTGGCTGGGTCAGCTGGTCATTCAACAACCACGACAATATTCGCGTTGTCACCCGCTGGCGACACGAAGGGGATGATCAGGCCTTTGCCAAGCTGTGCATGGCGCTGTTACTCTCACTGAAGGGTACACCCTGCCTGTATCAGGGGGAGGAGCTGGGCCTGCCTGAAGCGCATGTGCCCTTCGAACAGCGCAAGGACCCTTATGGCCTGGCATTCGGCCCATCCTTTATCACACGCGATGGTTGCCGTACCGGCATGCCTTGGCAAGCGAAACAGCCACATGCTGGATTCAGCACGGCCGAACCCTGGTTGCCCATCCCCACCAGCCATTTGCCACTCGCCGTCGATCAGCAACTCGATAACCCTGATTCGGTGTTATCGGCTTACCGTCGCTTTTTAGCATGGCGCAAACGGCAACCCGCGCTATTACAGGGTGAATTGCGCTTCATCGATTGCGACGAACCCTTGTTGATGTTTGAACGGCAGCATGCTGACCAGCACCTGTTATGTGTCTTCAATCTGGGACATCAACCCCGCCACCTTACCCTGCCTGCCCTCACCCAGGCGCTGCCCGACCATGGCCTGCCCTTCCAGCAGCAAGACCTGTTGCTGACGCTGCCTGGCTATGGCGTCTATATGGGGGCATTCACCGATTAAGCTCCATCCGTAACCATCAAGCCGGCTAAGTGCCGGCTCCACCGAAACCGGTTTCGGTCCCATGACACCACAAATTGGTGCGGCATATAGCCGCACAGACTGTGTGCAGCCTGCGTTTTCTACCAAAACCGGTTTCGGTCACAAAAAACCAAGAAATCGACTGATCGATTCCACAGCAAAGCCCGACTACAGGGCGTTTCGCAACAGTAAGGAGGCAACATCATGCAACACAAAGCGTTTTGTACCGCCATGGCAGCAGCCTTGATCGTGCTTGGTCAGCAGGCCACGGCGGCAGACATGGATTTCCATGGCTATTTCCGTAGCGGTGGGGGAAGCAGCAACAAAGGTGGCAAGGAAGCCTGCTTTCGCCTGCCGGGTGCCAGCATGGGTTTCTTCAGGCTGGGTAATGAGTGCGATACCTATGCCAGCCTGGATTTTGGTGCCAACCTGGGTAAAACCGCCAACGGCATCGGTTTTCGGGTGGTCGCCAACGTGGCCTATGGCACGCAACAGATCAACAACTGGGAACAAAGCACACCCGCCTGGCGACAGGTCTATGCCGAAGCTAGCGACATTGGCAACGGCGCACTGGAAAAAGCCAAATTATGGGTTGGCAAACGCTTCTACAAAAACCCGGACGTCCACATGTTGGATTACACCTGGTGGGAACCTGCCAATGGCCCGGGCGCAGGCATTGACGGCATCGAGTTGGGGCCGGGCAAGCTGGCTTATGCCGTGCTGCGGCAAGGTGATACCGATTGGAACGCAAACAGCAGCCTTGGTGATTACCGCCCTGGCATCGTCAACGGCGGCAAACGTGCCGTGACCAACCATGATCTACGCTGGCAAGACATTGAAACCAACCCCAACGGCCGGTTGACCATCGGCGCCAACTTCGTCAAGTCCAACAATCGCGATGGCGAAGCTGGCAAAAACGGCATCACCCTTACACTGAACCATGTCCAACATGATCCATTCGGCTGGGGTGGTTTCAACAGCTTCATCGTGCAGGCAGCACGTGGCGCAGCCAACCTGAATGGCAGCGGTACGGTCGGCTATACGGGCTCTCACCGTGGGTGGCGGGCCATTGAATACCTGGTGATCGAACCGAAAAACACCGCGTTCACCGGTTCGTTCGTGGCTGCCTATGAAAGCGATGGCGAACCTGGCAAAACCAACAAGATGTTCACCATCGGCGGACGCCCGCAATATCACTTTGACGATGCCTACAGTGTGGCATTCGAGATTGGCATGCAACAGCTGAAACCCGGCGACAGCGGCCCGACCCGGCGCCTGAGCAAGTTCACCATTGCACCTCAGCTGTCGATGGGCCGGTCCATCTGGTCGCGGCCGGCATTGCGTCTGTATTACACCTACGCCACATGGAACGACGCAGCCAAACAGGCTGGGCCGGTTGTCTGTACCGGGCGAGACTGCGCCACCGATACACTGAGCTTTGCCAATAACAACAACGGTAGCTCATATGGCGCGCAAGTCGAAGCCTGGTGGTAATTTTCGCTGCTTTGCTGCCGGCAGTTGATATGGGTAAGTGCCGAATTTTGCCCCTCGGTACCCCCATGCGTTCCAGGCAGTGTTTTACTTGTCACCCTTCCGCCGCGGCTTGTCCGCGGCTTTTTTTCACTTCCGCATATATCCGCACCTCACACTGCTTGCAACACTCGGGGCCGGCCATCCGCATAAATTCATCTCATCAAGTACTGGTAAGGCTTGCAGCCTAATACCTGAATCAATGACTCAGGTATTCACATCATTACATCAATATCAATAGTCACAATCAATTAGAGTTATTATTCGAAAATATTCTAACGTTGTTAACATTCACGCAAAAATAAGCAAATAAGATGAAGTCATCACCATGGAGGAAAGACAATGAAACCAAAGCTATTGCTGTGTGCAGTTGCGATGTTGGGCGTCACCTCAGTTGCACATGCATGGACTCAAGAGACGCATCGCCGCATCGTGCTGGATGCGGTTGAATTCATGAAAAACAACCCATCGATCACCAATTACGACAAGCTGCTGGCAGGCGTAACACGTGCCGGGTTGACCATGGATGCTTTTGCACAGGCCATCGGCCAGGGTGCCTACGATGTGGATGACTTCGCCGATACTTACATTTGTGGCGCCGTGACCGGCGATTGCCAACGCGCGCCGTTGTGGGGAACCACCGCCAGCCTGATCAATTACACATCGTATTGGCACTTCCAGAACCATGCAGCGGGCCGCGACGTACATGGCAACCCATTTGGCGGTTATAACTATGCCAAACTGATCAAGCCGGGTGATGTCGACAAACTGGCCGCCAGCTGGCTGAAAGGCGACCATCTGGATGACGGTGCAGGTGGCATGAAGGGTTGGTTTGGCGATGGCACCAAATACAACAGCTATGGCATCACGGAAGCCAATTACCGCTTGGGTGGGACTTCCCGGCCAGCGATGTATGCCGATTTCGAAACCGCGCCATTTCAGCCGCTCGACAATCTGGGCCAATACTGGTGGCAACAGTTTCTGTCCAAACCCACCGCGCAAAGCCTGGGCTTTGTGCTGCATACCACTGACTTGCTGCAGCCACACCATACCTGGACCTCATCCGGCAATCACCATGTCGGCTGGGAACGGTGGGTGGATGACTACTACTACCAAGAGAAGCTCAATGAACCGGCGCTGGTCAAAGCAGCACTCATCAACTTTACGCCCATTGCCAGCAATGCCATCGATATCCGCAGCCTGCTGACTCAAGGCGGCAGTTTCTCCTATGCCAACGGCGGCACCGTGCTGTCCTCTACCGGCAGTAACGACCGCAAGGTCGTTGCCCGCAAGAGTGTGCCGCACGCCATCGCCATGGTGGTACACATCCTGAATCGCGCTGCTGAACGACTCGTCAATTAACCGGGGTTGGCGACAATGCATGCAATCAAAGCAGGCATGGTCGCGTGGCTGATGGGGGCGGTATTGATCGCCCCTGTTGGCCATGCCAAAACCAGCCACAATCTGAACGAACCCGGACTGGCCGCCCGCATCAATGGCAGCCCGATTCCCGCCAGCAGCGTGGACGTACTGTGGCGATACGCCCAGCAACGGCAGGATTCCATCAGCCGCGATGCCGTGCTGGATGCCATGATCACCAATCATCTGCTGGCCAGCCATGCCAGGGATCGCTATCAGGCCACCACGCTGTTTTCGGCTAGCCGCGTTGCCTTCATGCCGGAGGTCAACAACGAAGATCAACTGGTCGGTATTTTGCGCAGTGTCTACGGCAAAGTGCTGGACCAAGCTGTCAAAGCCTTACCAGGCAACTCGCTCTCCGGTCTGATCGACACCAACACTGCCACACTCACCCCAGCCAAACTTGAGGCAATTTTGGGGAAGCCAGTCACTACCTTGCAGTTGGATCATGACCTGAACCCCGAGCAACAAATTCGCGCTGGCGAAGCGGTCGTACTGGCTTACCGGCTGCCAGGCCAAGCACTTCGCCAAATCACTTTGCTGGATGTCTACCGACGCCAGAACGTGCAAGGGCGGGTTGCCATCCAGCAACGCCAACTGGATTTCATTCTGCAACAAGCCAGAACCATGCTGGCCAATCAGTTTGTGTTGCACTGGGCCACCCAACAATGGGGCGATAAAGCCGTGCAGCACTTGCTCAGCACCATGGATGACCAAGCCTATACCCAGGCGTTGTCGGCACAATACGGCATTGGTGGTGACATGCATGCACCCACCCCCAAGCTGAAAGCGTTTGAAGCCAAAGTGACCAAGGCCGATATCCACCGCTACTACCAGCTACACCAATTTGAATTCAAGCGTATCGAGCGCATCAAGGCACGGCACATTCGCCTGCGTGACGAAGCCACGGCGCAAGCGGTTTACCAGACATTGAAAAGCGGTGCCGATTTTGGCGCACAGGCCCGTCAACATTCTGTAGCAGCAGATCGTGAGACGGGTGGCGACCTGGGGTGGATTGACCATGCGCCCGACAACGGCTGGCTGACCCAACTGGCCATGATGCAGACACCCAATGTCCCCAGCCCACCTGTGCGCACACCGGTCGGCCCCAATGACGCGGCCGAGTGGGAAATTGTCCTGGTGGAGGAACGCATCGAGGGCTTTCATGCACCGAACTCCGAAACCGTCCGTTACGCCGCGGTCAGCAATGTGGCTAGGTTGAAAGCCATGGAATCCTTCATGGCCCTTCGCGATCGACTCAAGCGAACCGCCACCATCGAGCTGACTGCAGGCTCCGTCCCCACCCAACCCTGATCGACCCTGCCATGCGCCCCCCACGTTTGCTGATCGTCTTGCTGCTGATTGGTGCCACCTTCGCCATGGTGTGGGGGTGGTTATCCACATCAGCGGACAATGTGCCCAATCCATCGCCGCGGGCAACCCCCAGCGGCACATCGGCGCAACGACCAATGCCACCTGCTGCTTGGCCACCGGCGTCGACAGATGCGACTGCGACAGTGGAAGAACGCGTTCCATTACCGCCAATCGAACGTATGGAACCCGCCGCCCAAACCCTGGCACAGGCCATGGCAAATGGCGATGACCGCATGCCCCCTATTGCACGCAGTGAACCGGGCGAGCAACCCACTGCAGTCGAGCTGGCCAACCCGGAGGCCTACCAACGCTATGAAGCACGCCAACATATGAAATTGCTGTCCAACTATGTCGCCGCAGCCAATCAAGCCCTGCCGCAACTGCAACGCGATATCGAGCGAGGCCGGGCCGCTGGTATTGCCCCTGCCGACATCGCCAAGGCAGAAGCCAAAGCCCGCGCCATTGCCGACATGAAAGCCGAACTGCAGAAACAATACCCAGAACTACGCGACAAGCCATGACAGCATTGCGCTGCTCGCGCATAATGGTTCCCAGCTGTTTCGGCAGCCCGCAGCAGAAAAAAATCATAGATTGGACTTAACCTGCTTGCATCACACATCCACCCCATGTCACTTGATCTACAGCTACGCCTGCTGGAAGAACCGACCCACTTGCAGTCGGTGTTGCGCGATGTGTTTTTCGCCCTGTTCGAACGTCAGTTCGAAGGGGCCATCATGGTCAACCGTGATGCTCGTGTCGTTTGGCTGAACGATCGTTACGCCACCCTGCTTGGCTTGGCCTCGCCACTGGATGGGCTGGGTTTGCCGATCGAAGCGCTGATCCCTCATTCCCGGTTGCGCGAGGTACTGACCACAGGCGAGCCGATCCTGCTCGACTTCATGAGCTATCGGCATCAAATGTTCGTTGTGACCCGCTTCCCGATCAAGAACGAGCACGATGAAGTCATCGGTGCCATTGGTATTCTGTTGTATGAACGATGGGAACCCCTGAAGCCGTTGATGGCCAAGTTCAGGCTGTTGCAAAGCGAGCTGGACCAAGCCCGGCGCGAGTTAGGCAGGCAGCGCCGCACGCGTTACACGCTGGATGACATCGTCGGCAGCGGCCCGGCCTGTCAGCAGATGAAATGGCTGGCCCAGCGTGCAGCCGATCTCGACACCACCGTCTTGCTGGAAGGCGAAACCGGCACCGGCAAGGAACTGCTCGCACAAGCCATCCACAGCACCAGCAACCGTGCCGACATGCCCTTTGTGGGCCTGAACATCGCCGCCATCCCGGACACCTTGCTGGAAGCGGAATTATTTGGCAGCACCGCTGGTGCCTATACCGGCGCAGACCGAAAAGGGCGTGATGGCAAATTCAAGCTGGCCGATGGCGGCACCTTGTTTCTGGATGAAATCGGTGACCTGTCCCCTGCCCTGCAAGCCAAGCTGTTACGGGTACTGCAGGAGCAGGAAATTGAACCACTGGGCAGTAACCGGCTGGTACGCATTGATGTCCGCATCATTGCCGCGACCAGCCATCGTTTGCCAGACTTGATCGAACAAGGTCGCTTTCGTGCCGACCTGTATTACCGGTTGAATGTACTGCCGATCCGCCTGCCTCCCTTGCGTGAACGCAGTGATGATCTGCCTGCGCTTTGCCAGGCCATTCTCACCCAGATTGCCAGTCGCACCGGCTTGCCACAACGCAGCGTGACACCCGATGGCCTGTCTCGCCTTGCGGGCCAACCATGGCCGGGCAATATCCGGCAATTGCGCAACGTGCTGGAACAAGCCAGCCTATTGAGCGACAGCCCCAAGCTGTCGGCCAGCGATTTTGACCCGCTGCTGCCCAACGTACCCAACAGCTTGGCACCGATCAAACCATTGCAACAGACATTGGCCGAGGCCGAACAGTTGGCCCTGCAACAGGCGTTGGTGGCCAGCCAGGGCAACCGGACCGAGGCCGCACGCCTGCTTGGCATATCACGTGCCACGTTTTATGAAAAACTGAGGAGTTACAAGCTCAACCCCTAGGTTCACACCGCTATGTTCGCCATCCGCAAAGCCACGCTACAAGATGCCCAAATTGCCTGGGACATCCGCCGCGAAGCCGTGTTAAATCAATGCCAGACCGATTATCCGCTGGACGATCTCGTCACCTAGCCTGGATATTTCGCAAATTCGCGAGGTGATGGCGCAGGATTTTGATTCATAGGGAGATTTCGTGAAGGAGTCGCGTAGTGGTTCTTACGCGCGACAGAACGAAAATCTTCATATGGATCAAAAGACAAGCTAGCACTCGCGTCAATTTATGAAATATCCAGGCTAGACGGGCGGTCCGCTCCCAGATCGGTACGCGCAGCTCGTCACCGATCATTTTTACGTGGCAGAGTCAGCCGCTGGCGTGATCGGAACTGGCATGGTGAACCTGGAAAATGGCCAGATCGATGCAATCTTCATTCACCCTGCCCATATGCGGAAAGGCATCGGTGTTGCCATGATGCAACATTTGGAGGTGCAAGCCAGGCAAGCTAGTCTGGCGACACTCAAGCTGGACGCCACACTGAATGCAGCACCGTTCTACCGCGCTTGTGGCTTTACCGGGAGCCAAACAGCCCAGTACCAGTCATCCCGCGGCATTACCTTGGTGTGTATTCCAATGATGAAGTCCTTGCACTGAGCACAACGTTTCGTTTAATTCGAATAATGCATTTACTTCGCTTGAGATTTATACTGAACACATGATTGATCTGTATTTACCAAACGTTATTCATCACTACGGCAGGCATTAGCATGGCTCCTACTGAACTGTTACAACTACCGGCCGATGAGAAAGACGCTGAGCTGGCAAAAGTGGCTCAACGTTGCATCATGGCAGCGTTGGATCACTCCCACGCTAATAAAATCGTACTGATCAGCGATGACGAGAATGCAGCTGATGCGCCTGTTTTGGAACTACCACCCCAGGCATTGCGCTTTTTCGCCGACATGCTGGGCATGATGGCTCAGCAACGCCCCATCAGTTTGGTGCCGCAAAAGCATGAGCTCAGCACGCAAGAGGCAGCACACTTGCTGAACGTATCGCGTCCATTTGTCATCAAGCAGATTGAGCAAGGGCGTTTACAGTGCCGAAAAGTAGGACGACATCGGCGAATCGAGTTTGCGGAACTGATGCGGTTCAAGCAGCAGATGCAACAGGATTCTGAACACGCATTGCAAGAACTGGCATCGTTGTCTCAAGAAATGGGGCTGGGGTATTGATGGCGGGCTCGTCGCTGTTCACGGCTATTTTGGACGCCAATGTGCTGTACCCTGCGCCGTTACGAGATGTGCTGCTCAGCCTCGCTGCAGCAGGGCTGTTTCACGCCCGTTGGACATCCGACATTGCTAATGAATGGCAACGTAACCTGATCAAAAATCGCCCGGAACTTGCAGATCAGCTACCCAAGGTAGCTGCAGCGATGGAGCGTGCCATCCCAGACTGCCTTATCACCAGCCACACCCACCTCATTGATAGCCTGCAGCTCCCAGATCTGGGCGATAGACATGTGCTGGCAGCGGCCATTGCCGGCCATGCCGACGCGATTGTCACTTTCAATTTAAAAGACTTCCCCGCAGCAATACTTGCGGAGCACAACATCGAAGCAATGCATCCGGATGATTTTGTGATGCACCAACTGGAACTACGTCACATTGAGGCCCTGACAGCCTTGAAGAACATGCGGGCTCGGCTAAACAAGCCGCCCTATTCGCCCCAGGATTTCATCAGTCTGATTGAGCGCAATCAGTTACCCCTGACCGCCAGCTTCTTACGGCAAGTAGCATCCCTTATTTGAAACGACGAGCCTTCTCATGCACGCCTTCGAACTCGGTTTTGCCCCCATCGACACCATCCCGGCCAATGCTGTGGTATTCGCATTTCACCACAACCAGATCGTCC
This sequence comes from Chitinivorax sp. B, assembly GCF_005503445.1. Lineage (NCBI taxonomy): Bacteria > Pseudomonadati > Pseudomonadota > Betaproteobacteria > Chitinivorax > Chitinivorax sp. B. Next base: position 20,173 of record NZ_SCOH01000042.1, read on the forward strand.
TCACCGCCAGCTTGCCACTTACCGGTGAACAATGGCTGGCCAGCCAGTTGACACACCTGCCAGGCAGTTTGCACTGTATTGGCATGGCGGACAGCGGCATGCCCTGTTTTACCTTGCGGGTTGAGGTGGAAACCCTGCCTGCACCGCTGGAAACCATCAGTCTACGTGCAGCCCTGTTGAACTGGTCACCTGCCATGATCGAGGCAGTCAGCCGAGCCTTTCAATTGTTGGAATGGGACCGTACCCACCGTTTTTGCGGGCAGTGCGGAACCACCACCCAACCTAAGGCCCATGAACATGCAAAGCAGTGTCCATCTTGTGGCTATGTGGTCTATCCGCGGTTATCGCCGGCGATCATGGTGCTGGTCAAGAAAGGGCGCCAACTGCTACTGGCACGGTCGCCGGGCTTCACGCCGGGGGCTTATAGCGCGCTGGCAGGCTTTGTCGAACCCGGTGAAAGCCTGGAGGCGGCAGTACACCGTGAAGTCATGGAAGAGGTGGGTATCACGGTGACCAATCTGCGCTATTTTGGTAGCCAGAGCTGGCCCTTTCCCCATTCGCTGATGATTGCTTTTGTTGCCGACTATGCAGGTGGCGAATTGTCACCGGACGGGGTCGAGATCGAAGATGCCGGCTTTTATGAGCCAGACGCCCTGCCGGGATTGCCTTACAAGCTCAGTATTGCCCGGCACCTGATTGAATCCGTCGTTGCCGAATGCTCGACGCAGTAACTGGCAGGTCGTCTCCGCATTGAAGCGGAGGCGATTAAGCGGTGGTCAAACGCCAAAGCAACCGGCAGGCAAAGTACACACCCAGCCACAACCACCAATTGGCGCGACGCCGTTTGAAGCCAAACCACATCCAGCCCACACTGGCCATGGCCATCAACACGTTACCGGTCAATAACCCACTGACCAACATCAGTACAAACTGCATGGCCAGTTGAAGGTAGACCGAAGCCGGGACATCTTCATGCACGTTGGGTGGAATCGCGTCAGCCGACACCGCATTACGCTCGATCAGCTCGCCTGACTGCGTATGCGTTGTGGGCAAGGCAGCCGCCGACGCAATCGTTTCTGCGGCCACAGCTGCTGCCTGATCCGATTCGGCTTGTCGGGTGGCTTGTTTTTCCTGCTGCAGCTGAGTTGCCGTTTTTTCCAGGGTTGGCGCCGGCTGGCGCTTTGCCTGCCACTGATGGCTTGGTAATGCCTTGCCCGCCACACTGGCCTCACGGAACAATCGATAGTACTGACCGCGCGGCTGGCTGGCATTGTCACCCCATTTGGCCTGTACGGCTGCGACCTTTGCGCACAAGGGCCCACCTTTGGCAGGATCGACCATTTTCACGAACCGCGCATAACCAGCCAAGGCATTCAGTACATCACCATTACCATTCCAGGCTTTACCTTGTGGGCCATCCTTTTCCACTTGATACAAGGTCGCACGAAAACGACGGAGCGTCTCACGACACACGGTCGGATGGTGATTGACCACCACACCTGTCACTTCCTGTCGAGCGCTGTTACGCATAATGCGCTGCTTGTCCGGATGCAGCGTGAAACCTTCCTCTGCAATGATCCGTTTGACCTGCCACAGCAGACGCGGCAGATTGCCTGCACTGGCTGCATCGGCTGAAAAGGTCATGTCGTCAGCGTAACGGGTGTAGATAAAACCCAGTCGCTTGGCCAAGCCCGCCAGTCGCGTATCCAGCCGGCGACACAACAAATTGGTGATGGTAGGGCTGCAAGGTGCACCTTGTGGCAAGTGACGCTCACCATTTTGCACATGGAAATGCAGGCCATCGATACTGACTTCGTCTGTAGGCAATTCGGTGCAGATCATGGCAAACAGGGTGGCCAACTGGCGTGAATAGCCAAAAGTCTGAAACAGGCCGCGAACCCGTTGATAGCTGATGGACGGGAAAAAGTCTTTCAGATCGAAATTGACCACCACGGCTTGCCCTGCGTGGGGCGTCGCATTGCTGACAATCGAGCGCCCAGGCACAAAGCCATGCGCCGCATCATGCACTGGCAGCTTGGCCAGTACCCGGTCCAACACCCAGTATTGTGCCCGCTTCAAGCGAGGCATCGGGGCGGAAATCATCCGCAATCCACCCGTCTTTTTGGGAATACCAAAGCGACGGTAGTGGCTGATGCGCGATACGCTGCGATGAAACGTCAAAAACCGCAGTTCTTCCACAGTGATACCCATGGCATCGGCCAACACCTTGGGGCTGTCCAGCACTGGCAGCTCACGGGCAGCAAGACGATGGGGGTCGGTACGTGCATCGGACAAACTTTGCGACACGCCTTCGCCCAGATAGCCGATATCCAGCGCGCGCCGGGCATGCCACGCTGCCGCTTTTTCATAGCGACGCTGGGCTGCAGCCAGGCGGGTTTGTTCTCGACGGGCTTTGGCCTCGGCCATGCGTTGCTTGTTCAGGGCCTTCAGCGCGGCGACCGGGTCCTTGGCGATGCTGAGCTTTTGGTTCAGCTCGCGCAATTCGCTCAGCAGCGCTTGTTCCTGGCTGATCAGTTCTGTCGCGCGCTGCTGATCGGGTGTGCCGCTGCCCGCTGGCCAGAAACCCAGGCGCTGCATTTCTTCGAGGATGACCGAATCCTTGCTGCTGGCCTGAATACGGGCCAAGACGGCTTCACGGCTGGTTTGAGTGGCGTTGCTCATAATGGGCAAGCCGGGGTGGGGCCGACAACCTGTCCGGTCATCGCCCAGATTCTTCAGCAGGATGAAGCTTGCCAGCCTGCCAAAAAACCATCGGGAAGGGTGCGTAGCGGGGTTCTCATCGAAGAGCCTTGTAGACTGGACTGCTCCACTCGAAAGCCGGGGCGTGCTACCGGCGACATCGAGCTTGGAACAAGCCGAACCGTCATGTCGCTGGTAGCACGCCCCGGCCCAGTGAAGAGCGGGCCAGTGACGCGTGGGACAGCTTTAAGCATGAATGGCGATCCGCCATCCGGGTTGCAAGAGCCTCCCCGCTACGCATTCCCGAGTCTAACAACCCGGCGTTTTCTCCTCAATCAAAATTCGAAATTTATTTAGCAGTAATCTCGACAGATGCGAATCCAAGCTGCCACTCAACTACGGCGCACCCGCTGATCGGCGGCCATTCTGGCAGCCAGAATATGCGCGCACGGGCCACGGTAAAGCTTGTTGCGGATAAAGAAATCGCAATCGCAACGCGCGGTTGTCATCCGCTCGTCGGCGTCGATCTGTACCTGTACCGCATGCAAACGTTCACCTTCCTGCAATCGGGCCTGAATCAGCCGGCCTGCCAATTGGGCATCGACCCGCAGGCTGCTGACTGCAGCATGCGCCACCAGCAGCGCGGCTTGCTCTTCCCGTTCGTTGGTGAAACGCAGACGGTCCAGCGGCAGTGGCTTGCGCGACAGTTCGCGCAGGCGGTAGCAGTTGTCGGCCAGGTCATACACCACCCGGCCGGCCTGGGTATAAGCCAGCAGGCTGGATTCCACCACACTGCGCGCCAAACTGGTTTGCTGACTTAGATCATCCACTGTGGCTTTCCAGTTCTGCCCCAATGCGTGAAAGATCTGTTCACGGGTGCCCACATCAACATGCTGGCGCGGGCCGAACAAGTCGAACTGCCCACTGCGTGACCAATCGTTCGCCGTCCAGCCTGATAGGCCCAAGGTATATTGCCAGTCTGCCCCGGCTACCAGCCAGAAACTGGGTAGGCCAGTGCCCAGCAAACGCACTTCCACCCGCTCGGCAATGCCCGTCAAGCGTTCCAGCGTCAGCAAGCGGCGGCGCCCCCAGATACGGATGGTCTGCACCTCGGCAGCGTCATGGCTCGATCGCGGGCAAAGCAATTCGATGCCCCACGGCTCGAACACCACTTTCACCGGCTGCCCTGGCAGCAATTCAAAGCGCATCGAGCGCGGTCCGACCCGCTCCTTGCGGCGGCGCAGAATCAGGCAGAGATTGTGCAGATCCATCGGGTGCAGATTCAGGCGCTGCCCCGGCTGGGCCATGGCCGCGCTCACTTGCAGAAAGCCCCGTACCCAGCTATCCGGTAGATCGATCTTCTCTTCGACAAAGCCATCCGCCTGCCCGGTCTGTACCGTGAAACCACCTGCTTCGACCGTCAGCCGGGTCTGTTTGTATTGGCGAATCTTCTGGAATTCGGCATACAACGGAGCGGAATAGTCGATATTGGTGGTGCCGCAGGCAAATTCGCCATGATGGCTGAACATGTCATGACTGCAGCTGAAGTTCGCGTAGGTGGATTCATCCTGACTGAAGCATTCGAAAAACACCTTGTCCGGGTGAACGGTGATGACTGGGTCCAGCACGTACCACAGCTCGCGATTGTGCTTGTAGATGTGGTCGAAGTACTTTTGCTTGGCGCGGTGGTATGGCGCCAACAACGATTCCTTCCGTTTTCGCAAATCAGTCAGTTGCTTGTTGATGGCCGCGACCTGTTCCTTGATGGTACCGGCCTGCGCCATGTAGTCGGCGAGCATGGTCTGTTGCTGGCTTTCCAGCCATGCCTTGTAGGCAGTCAAGTCACGTTGACGTGTACGCAGATCAGATACCACCACATCATGCATGGCAGAAATCGCCTCACGAAATGGCAGATGGCGGCTGATATCGGCAACGAAATGGACTGGTTTACGCAGGGTATCCGGCGCGAAACTGATGCCGGTACTGTGGTGATCGTCATGCACCTGGCTTTCGCCGAAATAACGGTACTCGAACAGCATTACACCCCTCCCCGTACGGCTGGTGCAGCAATCGTCAGGCGCGACGTGATGGCCGGAAAGCGGCGCTGGATTTCAAACAGGCCGGCAACATATTGGGCTTTGTCGCCAATGGCCACCGTCACAGCCAGCCATTCGAACAGCTCGGCCACCTCGCGTGCCAAGGCTTCCGATTGCAGTGCCTGTTGCCGCAACAAGGCGTGAATGGTCTTCTTCACCTGCCTGCCCTTGTTGACCTGCGACAGCACCGTGCGGAAATAGTCACGGAAACGCACCAGCTGGGCCGGGTCGTCGCCTACTGTTTGTTGTAGCCAGCGGGCCACAAAACCTTGCACCGCCAGTGACGGGTGCTCAGCCAATGCCAACAGGCAGTCGGTGTCCCGCCCCTCGGCCAACCTGAGCGACAGCAACTCGCACCCCAGCGCCTGTACGACCGGCATGGCGTGATCGGCCAACGCGATCAGCTCTTTCACTTGCCAATGGTCATTTTTCACACGTTGCCGCAACCAGGCCAACACCTCCGTTCGGCTATCGTCCCAGCGGCCGTCCAGAATCGGCAACAGCATGGCGGGCGACAGATTGGCAAACTGGGCATCCAGTATTGTCAATGCGCGTTGCCGCACAGTTTGCGTATCGCATCGGGCCAGCTTGACCCAGTCTTCTGCACTCAACTCGGCATCGGCTCGCATCGCCAGTAGCCATGCGCCAAAGCCTTGGGCCGCTGCCGTGCGGGCCAATAGCAGACGCAGCACTGTTTCGTGGGGTAATGCTTGGCTGGCTTGCGCCAAGGTCGTCGTCAAGACCCGGTGCAAATCGGCATGTAAACCTGTTGCAGTCTCGGCTCGGTAAAGCGCAGCCAATAACTTGGGCACCAACGCGTCAGCAAAAGCCATGTCATGCGCCAACAACTTATCGACGATACGAAAGGCTTCATCGCGAACCGTAGCGTGCTCGGACACACAGAACAGCCCGACCAGTTCGCTTTGCTCGGCCAGCAGATGGGCTGGCAACGCCCCCAGTAGACGCAAACCCGCACTGAGCAACCTTGCATCATCGCTATCCAGCAGTTCCTTGAACAAAACAGGGGGCAGATCCTGCAGTGGTTGTTGATGACCTATGAGCCAATCAATGGCAACACAACGTACCGCAACCGCTATATGGCACGTCAATGCCAATAACCTGGAATAGTCTGCCTGGGCAGCGTGCTGCCGCAATGGGTTGGCAATCACCCACGCCAGGTTGTCGAGAATGTTATCCAGTGCCTCGGTTGTCTGGTCGGCCAGGGCCAACCAATCGAGCACCAACGATACGATTTGCTCCGCAACACCAATATGGGTCGCCGCTATTTGGCACAACAGTCGGCCATGACGGCGTACCTCAGCCGACCGGGCAGTCAGCACACCAACCACCAGGGCCGGGCTGGTTGCATGCGCCGCCGGGTCCTGCTCCAGCATGGCCAAGCCGGCCTGCACCACGCGAGGGTGACGGCTACCCAAAAGCAGCACCAGCCATTGCTCGCGACGCAACAGATCCGTTTCGGCGGCAATTCGCCCGGCGACCTGCGTGTAAGCAAAATCGGCGGTGACCTCAAACGGGCTGTTGATCAGGCTTTGCCACAGCGCGTCGTCCAACTGCGCGCAATAATCGGTGCAATCGGCCAACGCACGCACGGCAAACGCCTGCACCCATTCGGCACGGCTGCTGAGTGCCAATTGCAGCAACAGGTCGGGGCGGTTGTTCCATAAATGGGCAAATGGCTCATAGCGTTTGTTGCGCTTGGCTGGCTGTTCCGCCTTCGTATAGCTCCAATGCCCTGGTGCTCGCATGATCACCGGGCCGTCGGGCCGGAACAGCAAGCGATTGAACAGCGTACTCGCCGCATGGGCATGACGATATTCACGTCGTGTCTGCCAGCGGCGTTCTTCCCAGAAATAGGTATCGTGGTGCGTGGCAGGCGCCTGGGCATCGTCAAATTGTCGCAGGGCTGCGAATGCCAGGGGCGCAAACTCCGGGCTGCCTATCGCACCCAGCCGTCGCAAGCCACGCCAGCCACGCCGCAGCAGATATTCGCGAGTACGTTGCGAATACGCCAGGCGGCTATCGTCCCGTGCCAGCTCATCACTGGCATTCACCCACTTGCCATCCAACCAGTAACGTTGCTCGGGGTAGGATCGGCGGAAGTTGGCCTTGACCGATTCGAAGCGCCGCTGCAACAACGCCCACACTTCGCCGTCACCACGGAATTCAGCCGCTTTATAAAGGTGTCGTACCACACGGAAGTTACCCGCAGTCAATGGCAAATCAGTCAACAACGTAATCAATACCTGGCGAGCAGCGGGCTGGCTTTGCGCAACCAGATCCAGCGATTCCAGCCAATTTGCTACCGGGAAACGTTGCCAGGTGACCAGTTCGTGGACTGCCTTCAGCATGTAGGCCGGATCCTGCGTCACCCAGGCATCCCGTAAGATGGCGGACCAGTCAGCAATCAGTTGCTGCGCCCAATCGGCACGGGCACCGATATCCGCCAGCGCCATACTAGCCAGTGTCGCCACACGCCGCACGGTATCGGTCCGTCCCATCTGCATCAGCTGCTGCATGGCAGGCCTGGCACCCACATCACCACAACGGCCAATGGCCCAGGCCAGGCAATAATCCAGCATGACATCGCCTGTACCCAGCAAGGCAACCATCCTTGGTACAGCTGCGGTAATCCGCAGTTCACCCAACTGCCAGATCAGACGCGACTGTTTGCGTGGCTTCAATAAACGCCATCCGTCCGGGCTGATCTGCCGAAGCAATCGATTGACCGTCTGATCAGGCAACAAAAATGACGGGTGGGTCACGGCGGGTACAGGCTGCCCGTCGGCCAGGTAACCATCTGCCTGCTTAGCCGCCAGTATGCGCAAGGCCGTGGCCTGAGCCGCAGCCTGATCAGCCAGACCACCCAAGTGATTGACCAGTTGCCAGTCGCCGCCTGGTTGCCGATGGGTCAACCTGACGCCATAACGGCCGTCTGCCTCCGCAATGGTGCTGAGCTGTAACATGCCACCATCTGGGCCTGGGCGATACAGAGCAAGGGACGGTTCAACCGTCGGATTCATGCGTTGTCCTCGTGGAATGAGATCTGGCGGCCATCGCGCGCCGAAACAGAATCGCCATCATAAGCGACTACTTGTCACTTTTGCATCCTTAGCTTATCGATGGCACTACCTATGTGCCATTTCGCCGGACAGTATGCCGGATTACGCTTTACGTGCTGATATCAGCTTGGCCTGGATGGCAGCTTTGTTTTGCTGTGCAAAGGCGCGGCCATAGGCATCATTGGTAAACGCAAAACCTATTTTCTGGATGGTGCTATCTACAAAAGCGCGTTTGACCTGTTCGATGCGAACAGGCTGGTAGTAACTGGTCTGCGGGGCACGTACCCGGTGCAACATGAAATAAGCCGCTGTCAAGCCAAACCCCAGTACAGGTGACATACCCAACAATACGGAATCTGAAACGGGCATTGATACGTCGCCCAGCGTCACTGTCAGTAAAACCACAGTTGCCAAGGCCAACGATACCAGCAATGCGATGAAGATTTTATTGATCAGGGATAGTGGCCTGCGTTTCAGTGCAGGAGCACATTGCTCGCAGGTCGGAATAGGTAGTTTGAAGGTCAATTCCGTACCGCCTAATAACATGTAGGTAGCACGGCGGGTTTCCTGAATTTGTACCGAGACCGCAAGGGTTGTACCGCAATTGGCACAAAGATGGTCTGGAAAACTGTACTGCAGCCCCTCCACAAACTGCACCGGGCCAAGGTCAATTTTGTGCATCTTCCATTCGCTTTCTAATGTTGTGATGAGCTACAGATCAGTTAGCTGTAGCAAACAACCATCTCACATGACATATCTTTATTCAGATCCCTAGCCACCTTAACAGAGGAATCTAGCCAATCCAATACAGTCCTTAGAACCTGTTCAAGGTCTGTGATGAGCAGCCACCAGCGGGGTGAAGCGCAGAAACCGGAATATAGGTGTGATATATGAGGATTTTGAGCAGCACATGAGCCCCGAAGCTCCAGTCGCGCAATAAAACATTGAACAGGCTCTTACACCAAGCACTACAAAAAAAACGCAGCAACCCCAACGCCCCAGGGTTACTGCGTGAAGTAGCAGAGAAATGTCCACGGCACCGCTCCAGCACTCCAATACCGGAACAGGCCGGGGACCACCGCAATGTCTTACTGCGGAATGACCAATTGCTTGCCAGTAACACTGATCAGGTTACCTGCCGCCGGGGTATCACTGATGTCAGGCAGGTTGGCCGTGGTCAGGTCATCTAACTGATTGGTACGTGGGGTGGCACGTACCACTTGGCTTGGCGGCAATGTCTTGGCTTGGGTCAAGTGGGCATACATGCGACTGAGCGCCTGATCGAAGTAATAGTGCACCGGCGTGAAGCGGGTGCCAAAACCGATCAGGGGCAGGAACGCATCAAAATGCTGGCCATTGGCAATTTCGATATAACGCAGCTTGCTGTTGCTGCCTTCTTTGTCTTGATTGGCGATGACATACGCACGCGAGGCATGATTGACCGCCAGCAGGGCATCCGACCGACCTGTGACGATCAGTGCAGGTTTGCCACGCAAATTGGCCGTACGCTGTACTTGTTTCATGCCGGCCTGTACGCGGCTGGACAAGGCCTGCTCAGTCCCGGTCACTTTGTTGCCTGTGGTCGGGTCTATCCCAGTTGCCAATCGCCGCAGGCACAATGCGCCATCCAGGTTGTAATCTTGCAAGCCACCTGTGCTCAGTGCCAGGTCTTCGCGGACGGTGCTGATACCCGTCAGACCATAAACGATATTGATGCCCGCATTGGGCGGTATGCCGTTGAAGGTAGAAAACAGCGGCGCCAATGAGACGGATGTGGTGGGGATAACCACACCCAGCTCATTGGTTGCCGCATAACCAAAGCCGCAGATATTGTCTGCAACACTGAATCGACCATAAGCATTCACGTACGCCGTGGCGATCCCTTGCGTGGCAGAGAATACATACTGAAAGGACTGCGCCGGATCGGCGTCGGTATTCCAGCCATAGTCATGCAGTTTCGCCAACGCATCATTGGCTTGTTCAATTGTGGTGTTGCCTGTCACCAAGCCCAGGCTGGCCAACCGGCTGCATCGCAAGGTTGCCCTTACCGGATCAACCACATTGGATGGAGCACCGACCAATGATGGCGCCAATGCAGCACAAGGCTGGTAAAGATTGGCATAGGTGATGTAATCCAGCAATTGCTTGCCAATGGTGTTGAAGACGGTCGCCCCTTGCCGAATTGACAAGCCGTCCGTATTGGCAGGCTGTGTATTGGGTTCACTGACGGCAATGCCATCGATCAGGCCAAGGTGATCCTGCTCAGCTGCCGCCACCGCCGCTCCGCCACCATTGGAGATACTGGAAGCGATCACAACGGTATTCCTGGGTTTGACGGCATCACGATAACGGCGCTCTTGCCCCGCATCGCTGCCAAACTGCTGATTGAGCACATAATAAGCAAAGCGGATGGCATCCAATGTATTGCGCCCCCAATCCTTTTCAGGGTTCTGGCGCGAATGGGCATGCTTGACAGCCACCCGATTTGGAAATGCGCTGTTGTATTGTTGCAATGCATTGGCAGACAAGCCTGCATCAAAGTGGGCCATCTTGCCCGCATTAACAGCTGTGGTACGGGTACCATCGATCATCATCACCGTATCGCTGGCCAAATCATGCACGCCCGCACCACTACCCTTGTCGGCGTAAGCCACAGCACAACCACGTTTCAGTCCCCATTCGCCGACACTACCGATTGCACCATAAATACCCCGCGAGCCGGCTGACGTACCGGTAACAATGCAGGGTTTGGCCAGATCAAAACGATCAGGCACCTGCACCATCAACACCACGTTTTCCTTACCACTGCGGTCACCGGCATAAGCAATGTATTCCGTACCGGCGATCTTGCCCTCACCCAACGTATCATTGCCTAAGGTATCGATATTCGGCCCCCATAGGCGGCCATATCCGCCAGCTGACGAGATATCCAGCACCGATCGGTAGTTGGTCCAAATGGCATTCCGACGCAGCTCCGCCACCGTTGGACTACTCGGATTATTGAACGGTGGGGCGGCTACCGCGCCCAAGCCTGTTTTCCCCAATCCTGCTGTGAGTAGGTCATCACTTTGCCCGTTGTAGTGGGTTCGCTTCACTTCACCAAATAGAAATGCTGGGCGGATGTTGAGTAATTTGAAATTCAGCGGACCGTTGCCAACGGTCACCTCCTTCAAATCCCCCAGTGTATCCAGGCCGCGATCCAGTTCGTCCCCAAACTTCATCGCAACATTGCGGAAACTGCTGCTGAAATTGCCAGGCAGTGCACCCGCGTTGCGCAGCGCCTGCATGATGTCCTGTTCTGCCGTTCGCAAACTGCTGGAAGATAACTGCCGATATCCACCTTGCTGGTAAGCACTGGTGGTATCCCCGCCGACCGCACGGCGAGCAATCAGCTCAGTTACCTGATTAATGTTGATGGATCCACTCACTTCATCAGCCTGGGCCAGCGAATGCAATCGTGCCCCATCGCCGGTCACCACAACCAACATCAATGGGGCCACCATGCCATTGACACTGACCTGGAAAGCACCGTCGTCCGCGGTAGTGGTACTACGCTCCAGTCCGTTTGCGTCACGTACCATCACCGGTGCCTGTGCAATGGCATTACCCGTTGCCGCCATCCCCTGCACCGTGCCGGTCAAGCCACTGCCGCCACCATCACCGCCCCCTCCGCCGCCACATCCGGCCAAGCCCAACAAAGCCAGCAATGCCCACTGCCTGGATGATGCCATTGCGTCCTCCATGATTTGGGAGCCCTGATCCGACCATCAGTTAAACCGGTCGGCCAAGGTATACATCGGATTGGAATTGGGCCCGTATTACACTTGTTTGGCCCGGTCGCGTAACAGAAATTTCTGAATCTTGCCTGTCGATGTTTTCGGCAAACTGCCGAACACGATCTGTTTTGGTGTTTTATAGCCTGCTAACCGTTCACGACAGAACGAAATCAGTTCGGTCTCTGTCGGCACTGGCACACTGTCCTTCAATGTTACAAATGCGCAAGGCACCTCCCCCCATTTTTCATCGGGCTTGGCAACCACTGCCGCTTCCAGTACCGCTGGGTGTTGGTACAACGCCGCTTCGATTTCAATTGATGGGATGTTCTCGCCACCAGAAATGATGATGTCTTTGGAGCGGTCTTTCAGCTCAATATAGCCGTCCGCGTGCAGCACCCCCAAGTCACCGGAGTGAAACCAGCCACCAGCAAATGCCTCCGCGGTCGCAGCGGGATTTTTAAGGTAACCTTTCATCACGATATTGCCGCGAAACATCACTTCCCCCATGGTCTGTCCGTCGGCAGGCACTGGTTGCATCGTGTCCGGGTTCATCACAGTCACGGCTTCCAACATTGGATAACGCACCCCCTGCCGCTTCAGGATGGCAGCCTGTTGCGTTTCATTCATGGCATCAAACCCTGGCTTCCATTGGCACAAAGTCGCAGGGCCATAGGTTTCCGTCAATCCATACAAATGCTGCACCTTGAAGCCCATCGCTTCTGCCGCACGAATGATTGGCACCGGTACCGGAGCCGCCGCCGCGTTGAAATGTACCGTACGTGGGAAAGGACGTCGCACTGCATCAGGGGCATTGATGAACATGTTCAACACCACCGCCGCGCCACACATCGTATTGACCTGATGTTCACTGATCAGTTGAAACATGGTGGCTGCTTCCACCCGCCGCAAACAGACCGAGGTACCGCCTAGCGCTGCCAAGGTCCAGACAAAGCACCAGCCATTACAATGGAACATCGGCAACGACCATAATTTGATCGTGTCATGTGTCATGTTGGTAGCCAGGATGTTGGAAATCGCGTTTAGATAAGCTCCCCGATGATGGTAGACCACACCTTTCGGATTGCCTGTGGTGCCAGAGGTATAGTTGAGCGCAATGGCATCCCACTCATCCCTGACCGGCACACCCTGGAAAATGGCATCACCTTCCGCCAGCAGTTGTTGATAAGTCAACGGCCCCAAGCGGGTGCCCATGTCGTATTCAGTGTCGACGATATCGACCACCAGCGGCTTTCGACTGGCCATGCCAATGGCTTCACGTGCCAGATCGATGAATTCGGTATCCACCAGCAGCACCCGGGCTTCACCGTGGTCCAACTGGAAGGCCAGCGTCTTGGCATCCAGCCGGTAGTTCATGGTGTTAAGTACCGCACCACACAGTGGCACGCCAAAATGTACATCCACCATTTCTGGAATATTGGGTGCCAACACCGCGACCGTATCACCCACACCAACCCCAAACTTCATCAAAGCCGATGCCAGCTTGTGGGAACGAACAGCCATCTCACCCCAGGTGTAACGCCTGGCACCATGGATGACGGCCAATTTGTCAGGCCATATTTCAGCAGCCCGATTCAGGAAAGTCAGCGGTGTCAGTGGTGTGTAATTTGCTTGGTTGGCGTCCAGACCAATTTGAAAGGGATTAAGTGCAGCGTAAGGTTCCATGAAGCATCAGATCCTGCAGATGACAGATACCCCATACTTCAGCAGCTTGTATGCCATTCCACTCAAGGCATTGATAATTAAATATTAATTTATTCAGAATCGCTATCTGACTATCAAGATATGAGGGAAAATGTCCAGTCATTCGGACGGTTGAAATGATCATCGATAAGGAATACCAGCAAATTCAATATTCAGCGAACATCAATACCTGCCAAAGCAATGTCCAGACAACAGACCATGATTCAGTCAGAACATTTTTCAACGAATTAAGTATTGATATTTCAACATGATGGCAACAATATCGAATGTCTTGATATTCAGACACATGCTATCGATTGGTATTCATCCCATCGGCCAGGTATTCGCTGTGATATCGCCCCAATAATTCGGCTAGCTCACGTCGATATTCGGGTCGCGCCAGATACTGCTCGACCGTATCCAGATAGGGAAGCAACCAGGACGACCGATTGGACACTGAAATATGCAATTTGCCTTCAGTCAGTGGCTTTGCCAGTGGTACGATGCGACCGGCCAGCCTTAAAGTATCGATCTGTAGCAGACCTGTTTGCAACCCCAGCGGTACCACATCCACCCGATCCAGCATCAGCTTGCGCAGATTCAGTGTCGGCTCGGAAACCAGCTGCAATCTGGTATTTCGTTGCAGAAACTCGTCGAATTCCGGCCCCATTGACACCCCAACAACCAAGCCGATTGATTTGCCACTCAAATCCTCCCACCGCTGTAACGGAAACTCCCGCCCTTTTCGGACAAAGGCCACGATCGGATTGATACCCATCGGCACTTCGACCGCTTTGGAGTAGGATTCACGCTCAGTATTACGAAGTGCGCAGATGTTGATATCGACGTCCCCATTCTGAATCAGCGCCTGACAGCGCTTCCAAGGGCCAACATAATTGAATCTGACCGTTACACCCGCTTTCTCAAATGCTCGACGTACGACTTCAACACAAGCACCGACAATCTGGTTGCCACGCTGCCAATTCCATGGTGGATAATCATGATGGCCGCATGCCGTGGCTTCAAGCGCACATGCTGAAAGGGCCACACACTGGCTGACAAGCAAACATGTCAACATCGCAGAGGATTTCACCGGATACCCAACCCTCGTGTCGAGAAAGATGCGCCCTATCACCAAGCCGAATGCAAATGTCGGGCAACCATGTTCAGTTTAGGAAATTACTTGTCGCCCCGGTGACACGATGCATTTCGTACCTCAACCAGCCGCACCCATACCTTTCGTCATGGCCACCCAACGCAAAATCCTGCACATCGATTGTGACTGCTTCTACGCTTCGATCGAGATGCGTGACAACCCAAACCTTCGTGGCAAACCCATTGCGGTAGGGGGACGGCTGGAACAGCGTGGCGTAGTGGCCACCTGCAATTATGAAGCGCGGGCATTGGGTGTGCGCTCGGCCATGCCAACCAGTCGGGCACTCAAGCTGTGCCCAAACCTGATCCTGATACGTCCACGATTTGAACAGTATCGTGAGGCATCGCGACAGATTCGTACCATTTATCAGGATTTCACCGATCTTATCGAGCCATTGTCACTGGATGAGGCTTTTCTGGACGTCACCGGCATTGATTTGCTTCAGGGCAGCGCCACTCGTATGGCAGAGGCAATCCGTTCACGTATCCGCGAAGAAATTGGCATTACCGCATCAGCAGGCATTGCCCCGAACAAATTCCTGGCCAAGATCGCCAGCGACTGGAACAAACCAGATGGCCAGTTCGTGATCCGCCCAAAAGATGTGGATGAATTTGTCAGGGTATTGCCTGTTGGCAAATTATTTGGTGTTGGCAAAGTTACCGAAGCACGCATGCACAAGATGGGCCTATTCACCTGCGAGGACTTGCGACAGCTATCGCCAGTAGAACTCGGCCACCGTTTCGGCAGCTTTGGCGAACGGCTATGGAAACTGGCACGTGGCATTGATGACAGGCCTGTCACGGTGGACGAGCCACGGAAATCTCTGTCGGTAGAAACCACCTATGTCACTGATCTACCCGATGCCAATGCCTGTATCGCCGAAGTCCCTACACTATATGAAGATATGTTGCGACGCCTTGGCAAAGTAGAGCAACGTTATCGCGTCAGTAAAGCCTCGTTCAAGATGAAGTTTGCGGATTTCAGCCAAACCACCATGGAATGCACCATCACAGAACCCAATCTGCAAATCTACCAACACATGTGTGTGAGCTGTCATCAGCGAAAGCGGTTGCCAGTCAGGTTATTGGGAATCGGTGTACGCTTTGTGGAGGTCGAGGAAGACTTGCAGCCGTCACTGTTTTAACGATGGCTTACTTGCAATGCCTACCTGACACCTACCCAAACTGTAAAAAACCAACTCAACAAACCAATTAAAAACATGGTATTTCCATGCCTGCTTCAAAAACAAACTGGTCCGGCCAACTATAATATTCACATGTTGAGTTGCTCTACCCCCCGCCTACCCAAGCGCCACGTATCCTTACGCGGCGATAGATACGCGTATGCCTTCGTATCCCATGCAGCCAATCCAATGCCTGGCAAGACGGGTGGGAGAGAATGACGGTACCCAACCAACTCAACCGTCTGCGCGGCACGCTGGGACGTGTCATTCTGTTGATTGCAACCTGCATTGTCAGTATCAGTTGCTGGCAGATTTGGCAAAGCTATGTCGATATCCGACAGGAAATCGATACCCACAACCGTATTCTGGTCAATCATTTGACCTTACAGGTCGACAATACACTGGACAGCCTGTGGCGTCTGACCGACAACCTGGCCGAAAGTGGCGAGCTGGCCGAGCTGATCAACGGACCGGAAAATACCCTGCATGAGAAGCTGGCCGCCTTGCACCGCGCCATACCTGCGGTCGTCCGTTTCATGGTGTACAACAACCGTGGTGTGGCGGTGGCGTCATCACATGAACTGCCGACCAAACGAATCGTCATCAACGACCGCGAATACTTCCGTTTTCTGCAAAACAACCGCAGCGACCGCATTTATGTGGCACATCAAACCACCAGCCGTTACGACCAACAACCGGTCGTGCCGATTGGGCGCCGAATCGAAACACCGCAAGGTGGGTTTGCCGGCATACTGAGCTCGCCGCTGGATCATCGCTTTCTACAAAGCTGGCTTGAATCCCTGCGTTTGCCCTCCGGTACGACGTTGATGCTGACTCGAGAGGATGGCGAAGTCCTGTTACGCTACCCTCGAACACACTCTCTGCCGCAAGATCACGTATTGATTGGCACTGCGCAAATCTTGCAACAGGCTGGGGAGCAAACCCGATTTTTCGCCGATCGTATTTCGCCGGACGAACCGTTACTGTATGGCGCCTTCCGCAAACTGAAACGTTCAGATGTCATTGTCGTGGCCGGCATCGAGCAAAGTGTCGCCATCAACAATTGGCGTGATAAAGCAGGCTGGACGGCCATGATCGGTGTGCTGTTTCTCGGTGGGTTGATCATTGCCTGGTGGTGGCTGGACCGGCGATTCGATCATCTTGCCGAAGCAGAATATCGGTGGCAGCGTGCCCAAGCCATTATTGATGCCAGCCCGGACATGGTATTCGGTCTGGATGGCAATGGCCGCTTTCAATATGTGAATGAAACGGCCAATCAGAAACTGGGTTACACCAATCTTGAGCTGATCGGCCGCAATCTACCCGACATCGCACCCAATTTTCCATTAGGCACTTACATCCAGCACTACCAACAGTTGCGAACCGGCAATACCAGCAACATCGAATCCATGCTGCAAGGTGCCAACGGTGAACGTTTTCCAGTCGAAATCAGCACCAAGCTGATGTCACTGCCTGACGCCGAGATGCTGATTGCGTTTGGCCGGGACGTCACACAACGCAAGGATGCGGAGCGGGAGCTGGCACGACTGAATGAACGCTGGCAAATGCTGACCGTATCGGTACGAATTGGCATCGCGGAATGGGATGTTGTCCGCAACGTACTGGATTGTGACCCGACCATGGTGGAAATCTATGGTTTCCCCACACCACAGGTCACTGTCGATGCCTGGGTCGAGTCCATCCACCCAGAAGACAAACCCCGCCTGCAGGCCGAGATGGATAGCATGCAGCGCATGGGCGGCACCATCGATAGCGAATTCCGCATCGTGCGGCGCGATGGCGCCATCCGCCATGTACGCGGTTATATGCTGATGGAGCGCAGCAGTGGTGGTGGTGTGCCCCGTATTGTCGGGCTGAACATCGACATTACCGATCGGCGCCGGGCAGAAGCGATGGTACAGACCGTCCTACGAGTGACATCCACCTCGGTCGGCGAAAATTTCTTCCGCACACTGGTTGTTGAATTGTCACGTGCGTTGGGGGTGCGCTATGCCTCGGTTGGATCGTTTCTCACCGGTGTCAATGGCGTACGCCAAAAACACACGCTGGCACGTGCCGACAATACCCGATTGCTCCCGAACATTGAGTATCCTGTTCAAGGTAGCCCATCGGAGCTGGTACTGGAGCAAAAGGTGTGCGTGTTTGCCAACCACGTCCAAGAACGTTTTCCCAATGATTTCCGAATGGCGGATATGAATATCCAGTCATTGGTCAGTGTTGCATTACGCAATGGCAAAGGCGATGTAATTGGCAGCTTGGCGATCATGGACGACAAGCCCATGGCCGATCCCAGCCAGGCAACCACGTTGTTGACCATCATCGCCACCCGTGCGGCTGCCGAATTGGAGCGACTGCAGGCCGAAGCCGCATTGAAACAGGAGCAGCGTTATATCGAACGGGTATTGCTTTACTCGCCAGCCATCATCTGCAGCATGACCTCGACAGGTCTGATTCGGCGTATCAACCAAGCCTATCAGACGATTACAGGCAATGTACCCCAAGATGCAATCGGCCGATCCTGGCGAGATGTCTTTGCGCCAGATGTGGTTGACTATCAGGTTGAACAGTTCCTGCAACGCGGTGGCGGTGAAATGGAACACGCCATTTTCACCCGCAACGGCGAAACCCGTATGTTGATCTGGAAAACCACCGGCCCGCGCGGTAGCGAGGACGACGCAGCCGATATCATTGCCGTCGGGGTGGATGTCACCATGCGCCGTTCAGCTGAGGCAGAAATCCGTAAACTGAATGCCGAACTGGAAAAACGCGTGGTACAACGTACCGCCCAGTTACAGGCCAGCATGCGCGAACTGGAGTCATTCAGTTATTCCGTATCACACGACCTGCGTGCGCCACTACGCAGCATCGCCGGATTCAGCAGCATATTGCTGGAAGACTATACCGAGCATTTGGATGAAAGTGGGCGTGACTACCTGCAACGCATCGTCAACTCAGCTGCCCGATTGTCTCACTTGATCGACGACATGCTCAATCTATCCCGCATCTCCAGACAACGATTGAGCGCACATGAAATCGATCTGGCTCCCATTGCCAGCCAAATCATTGAAGATTTACGTTTCAACGAGCCCAATCGCACCATCAGCTGGATCTGTCCAACCCAGCTACCAGCACATGCCGATGAACGACTGATCCGCATCGTGCTGGAGAATTTGTTGCGTAACGCCTGGAAATTCAGTGCCAAGCATGACAGCGCCACTATCGAGGTAGGTGTCAAGGAGGATCAGGGAAAACGAATCTATTTTGTGAAAGATGACGGCGCTGGTTTCGATATGCGCCATGCCGCCAGGCTGTTTGGCGCGTTTCAACGTCTACATGATGCCAGCGAATTCGAAGGAACCGGGATTGGACTCGCCATCGTGCAACGTGTCATCCACCGGCATGGCGGCACCGTCTGGGCCGAAGGCGAGGTGGACAAGGGAGCGACAATCTTCTTCACCTTGCCCCCGCCAGACCCCACCCAACCAACCGATATTGAGTTCGAAAACCGCCCAGATGACGACGAGGAACTGGAATAAGTCCCCATTCGATGTCCGGAGGCGTGACTACGGCTCCATGGACACCTGTGCGAACCATGGTCAGGTAGACTCATGCCTACTGCAAGCAGTGCACAAGGCAATGCATCGATCCAAGCTCGGGCACGCCATCAGCTAGCGCGCTTCGCCCAGTCAAGCCGGCAACCCATGACTAAATAAACTATTGTTAAACAGCCACGCATCAGCACTTACTGATGTATAAATGATCTTGCATGTCACATTGCCATTTGCAATATTTAAAATCATATTTGCACCTTGGTAATATTCCATGCGGTTTGACAACTTATTGGACACACTCCGCACA
>NZ_SCOH01000043.1 GCF_005503445.1 Chitinivorax sp. B
TGTATTTTTTTGTTAAAGATCATTCAGTTGCGCAGTCAAAACATCTATTCGTTTCGCCGCGTCGCTGCGAGAGAGGCCGAACTATACTCACCCTCTTCATACTCGTCAACACCAAATTTCAACCACCATCAAAAAAGTTCAAACGCGGCTGACGATGGCTACCAGCTTCGACTCATATCTGACAGTCATACCCAATTGATTTAAATAACAAACATAATCAAAATTGAATAGGTTGGGCTTGCACAACAACAGAGAAATATTTTTTGAGGGCGCTTCATAAAAAAACAGGTTATTGGCCTCTCATAGTTAAAGAAGACTCACTGTCATGTGTTGTTGCTACCCTTTCCAGGTGAACGGGAACTTCACCTGTTCCCAAAAACCATCTGGCACATAGTCACCCAATACGCCGTAATCACTAGGCCATTCACGATCGGATTTCACTGCGGTGCCAAACAAGTAATCCAGAAAGGCAAAATGCGCTGCATAGTTGCGATCCAGCGCTTCCTTATCTTGCGAATGATGCCAGTGGTGAAAATTGGGTGTAACAATCACATAACGTAGCGGGCCAAGGCGCACACTGACATTGGCGTGGTTGAACACTGCCTGAAAACCGACGATGACAATGTAGGCATCAATCACCTCTTTGGAAAAACCCAACACGAAGATAGGTGCCAGCACCAATGTTCGGGTCATCAATAGCTCCAGGATGTGTTGGCGCGAGCCAGCCAGCCAATCCATGCTTTTCACGCTATGGTGAACAGCATGCAAGCGCCACAATACTGGAACCTCGTGATAAGCACGATGTGTCCAGTATTGCACCAGATCAGCGACCAGAATGATCAGGAACAATTCCACCACAAATGGTAGATCCTTGACCCACTCCTGTACGCCATCCTTTACCGCCCAACCCAAACCTTTATGAACGATCAGATTCGTCGCCAATAGAATAAAACCGACAACTATGTGGTTGACCAGAAAATGCTTGAAGTCGGTCTGCCACTCTGGTCGAAAGACCGGTTGTCCCTTACGTAAAGGGAATAGCTTCTCAATAAAGATAAAAATCAGGCTGGAACCAAGCAAGTCCAAAATAAACCAGTCCAGACCTATATAAGGTGTATGGTCTGGAAAATCATTCACTGGCACCTTATGCCCACCCAGCAAGGCTGCCAGCACCACCAAAGCAAACGCCCATGCGGAGAGCCAGCGGACTCGGCCTAGCACGATATTACTGATGGAAATCCCGCCTGCAATCACCATTACCCAGAAAAGCACCTGGCGAAGTGTGGTGACGTCGTAGGTGCGACGTAGTTCAGGCGTGGTCAGATAGGCCGGGAAGTGAAAAGCCAGCACACCGAGGAAACATAGAATGCCCAGAGTCAGCGCAATGACACCCGATACCACACCACGACCACGAGGCATATGGCCGTGCGATTCGGATAGCCTCTTCATGTTATCCAGCATGTGTGTCTCCTTGATCTGCAATATATATGTATGGACTATGCCAAATGCACGCTGAGTTGAACATACGGACAATCCAATGCGACACTGATTGTTTCATCTGCCCATAGAAAGCCAGTATGCGTCCATACCGTTATCACTTGGTCAATGTCTTTGCAGAACAACGTTTCGCCGGCAACCAGTTGGCTGTCTTTGAAGACGGCACTGGGCTGGATGATGCTACCCTTCTTGCAATTGCTCAACAGCTCAATCTGTCGGAAACCACGTTTCTATACCCAGCAGATGGCGCCACAGCAGGTGTTCGCATCTTCACGCCGTCTGGCGAATTACCCTTCGCTGGCCATCCTACGTTAGGCACAGCCCATATTGTGCGCAGGCTGTGTTCAGGTGGAGACCATATCAGGCTATCCATGCCCGCAGGTGTCATTCCCGTATGGGCCACTGGTGATGTGTGGACCTTGCAAGCAAACACCCCAAGCTGGCGGCCCTTACAAGCGACCGCCACGCAACTGGCAAATACCTTTTGCTTGAACGAGGCCGATTTCGATTCAACACCTTTATTTGTCAATACTGGTGTTGAACAGACTATCATTCCTCTCACCAGTCAGGGCGCTGTCTTCCGTGCCAAGCCCAACTATGCATTGATGCAAGACCATACCAGCAATCAAGTTGGGTGGACCAATGCGCTACTCTGGCACCGTGATGTAGACCATGTCACAGCCCGTTTCTTTTTCGATGTTCAAGGCATGGCACGTGAAGACCCCGGTACCGGCTCAGCCTGCGCCAATCTTGGTGGCTGGTTACGGGCCAACGGCATCACTGGCCCACTCAAACTGACTGTCGAACAAGGTCACAAAGTAGATCGCTTGAATCATTTATACCTTACGTTGGATGAACGCGGCGGAATTCATGTGGGTGGTCGGGTTATCTACGTTGGTGATGGCACGCTTTACGTCTGAGTCGGTTTCATTACGGGGTAGGTGGATTGGCACACTCCCACAAACTCCGCCAAACACGGATAATCGTTCCCATTCCTCTGATTCAGATAACAGTACATCACCTTGACCACCACCCTCTACTGGCACGACTACGAAACCTTTGGCCGCGATCCCCGCCGCGACCGTGCTGCGCAGTTTGCGGGCATCCGCACTGATGAAGACCTTAATATCATTAGTGATCCGATGATGTTGTATTGCAAACCGGCAGACGACTTTTTACCCGATCCCGAATCCTGCCTGATTACTGGTATTACGCCGCAACACGCTACCAAACACGGTATCATTGAAGCAGAGTTCATTGCACGTATTCACGATGAGCTAGCAGCGCCCGGCACATGTGGTGTTGGCTACAATACCTTGCGCTTTGACGACGAATTCACCCGCAATCTGCTTTACCGTAACTTTTACGACCCTTACGCCCGCGAATGGCAACATGGGTGTTCGCGCTGGGATATTCTCGACATGTTGCGGCTGACCTGGGCCTTGCGGCCCGATGGCATTCAATGGCCTATACATGAGGATGGCAAACCAAGCTTCAAGCTGGAACATCTGGCTCAAGCCAATGGCTTGGCACATGAGGCTGCACACGATGCGCTGTCGGATGTACTTGCAACGATAGCAATGGCACGCTTGGTCAAACAGCAGCAGCCACGTCTATATGATTATGTGTACAAACTGCGAGACAAGCGAAAAGTCGGAGACTTAATCGATCTACAGGAAAGACGGCCATTGTTACACGTGTCCGGCATGTACGCTACCGACTACGGCTGCCTGGCGTTGGTAGCACCCATTGCCATACACCCTACCAATAAAAATGAAGTAATAGTGTTCGATTTAAGGGCCGATCCAACACCTTTATTCGAGCTGGATGTTGATGACATTCGTAAGCGTCTGTTTACCAAAGCAGACGAACTGCCGGCAGGCACCGCCCGTCTGCCCCTGAAAACCATCCACCTCAACAAATGCCCCGTAGTAGCCGCAGCTAAATTGCTGGAGCCCTCGCTGGCCGAACACTGGCAGATCGACCGTGACCAGTGTGAACAACACTGGCGGATGTTACGGCAATGGGATTTGTCGGAAAAACTTGCCACCGTGTTTAACCGCCCGGAGCATGAACCCATCAACGACCCAGATCGGATGATCTACAGCGGCTTTTTTGGTGCAAAGGACAAATCGTTGATTTCCCGTGTGCGTACCAGCAGTCCCACCGAACTAGCCCGGCACCGCTTCGATTTTGAGGATAAGCGCCTACCCGAAATGCTGTTCCGCTATCGGGCTCGTAACTTCCGCGATACCTTGTCGAGCAGTGAGGCCGAGCAATGGGCTGAATACCGCGAATGGCGGTTGACCGATCCTGCAGGGGGCGCCAGTCTGACCATTGACGATTACCTTGCAAAGATTGAGTTGTTACAGGCCAATGATCAGCTGAATGACAAGCAACACC
Organism: Chitinivorax sp. B; assembly: GCF_005503445.1. NCBI lineage: Bacteria > Pseudomonadati > Pseudomonadota > Betaproteobacteria > Chitinivorax > Chitinivorax sp. B. The sequence continues at coordinate 3,901 of NZ_SCOH01000043.1, forward strand.
AAGTATTGGAAGCACTGATGGAATACGCCGATACCCTTATGGGGTAATTAGCCCACGGATTGGCACACAGTCTGGCATGGATTCACCATGCCAGACCGGGTCCGCCTCGAATGCTTCAACCAGAAAATCAGCCAGGGCGCGTATACGTGCAGTCTTGGCCAGATCACGATGCATCACCATCCACATATCGCGTAAATTGACGAACGTATCGCGGCACACCACGCGTAATTCTGGATTCAACGTCGCCACATAGTCTGGCAAAAATGCAATGCCACCGCGATTCGAAACAAACTGCATAGCAGTCATGGCATGGTTGGTACGCATCGTGCAACGGAAATTGGCCGGCAAGTTCCGCTGCATCCACTCGATTTCCCGCGTTGACATGACATCCTGAAATCCCACCATATCGTGGTGCACCAAATCCTCCACTGTACATGGTTCACCATACTTGGCCAGATAGTCTGGATGTGCATAAAACCTGTTTGCCACCACACCCAATCTCTTAACGACCAGATTGGACTCCGTGGGACGGAATAGTCTCAGCGCAATATCAGCCTCTCCTGCACTCAAATCCGCTACTGCGGAACTGCCCTGCAGCCAGATTTCGAGCTCAGGGTGACGACAATGAAAGTCCGCCAGACGCCGGGCTAGCCAGCCATTCGCCAGGGCCGGTGCTGCCGATAGCTTTACAATTCCCTGTACACATTCCCCTTGGCTTGCGGCTACACGTACCGCTGACTCAGCACCTTCAGCCATCAAACGGACATGGGGTACCAACTTGTCTGCGAGTTCGGTTGGCCGCAACCCTCTGGCATGCCGCTGGAACAGCTTGGCTCCCAATTTTTGTTCCAGAGCATCAATACGCCGACCGACTGTCGGTTGATTCAAACCCAATGTCTCCGCAGCTTTGGTAAAGCTACCCGCCTCCATGACTGCCAACAACATACGCCAATCATCCCAGTCATTCATTTTTGCATGCCTTGTCTACCGTTACGGACGTTCTCATGCATTCTGCGTGGGTGATATCGTTTGGGCAAGTTGGATATCCCTCCACCACCTCCCAGACGTGGGATTTAGCAAAAGCCGGAGCCAAGCGAGCGCGCAGCTTGCCTCTGCAACCTAACTGATTGCGGAGCTACTCATGAACTTGAATTGGTTTAAGCACTTGTTTTGCCTGCGCCAACTGGGGCCACGTCATTCAAAAAAACTCACCCAACCGGCATACCATCCGATGCTTCGATCAGCCCAATCAATGGATAATGATTGGGACCGTTATCGATTAGGGCGGTTTTGACATAGCTACTGACGATCAGCCTCGACGACTGATGGCTGACCGTTGACGCAAGCGGCCAGTCAACTTCAGCCCACTCCAGAGATTCAGGGCCATTAACGTCAGCTGCACCAAGCCAACGATCAGCTCAGTGCCTTGTACGGCGTAAAACACACGATCAAATTGACCAACAGTCGCTTTATGATTAAGGAACAACGCAGCAGGAACCATGATCAACATACCATTGAATCCAATGATCGACATACGTTGTTGCTTCTTCTCCAGCAACTTGCCTTTACGTATGGCGGCCAAACTAAATCCTGACCCGCCCGTGAACACCATGGCAGTAGCCAGTATGGCTAGGCCATACACGACAATCGCGTGCTTCACTGCAATCACCGCCGCATGATCCAGAAACAGTTCTGATATCAGGGTAGCCAGCAAAAATGCTGTGACCGTCAACATGGCAACCATTCCAGCTATGGCGTGAACAACGGGCTTCATGCTGTTTGACCTGCCAGTGGCAATACAACGTGTTCAAGCTGAGCGTGCAAGCCATTCAAGACTCGTAATGCAGTTTGAAGATCTGGCAACACCGCATCCTTGACCAACAATTCAGCCCAAGCAACATGCTTTACCATCGCCTGATCAAATGCCAATTGCCCCTGTGACGTCAGTTCATACAGTGGTGATCGTTCATGCCTGGGGTTGGTGATACTACGCAACAGTCCATCATCCACTGCCCGGTTCAGTTGCTTTTGCGCACCTTGCCGGGTAATACCCATGGCGACCGCAATCTGTGGTGCTGTTTGCGGCTGCTCGGCCATTGCAATTGCCCCTAGCACCTGCCAACGGGCACTGGTCAATTGCAATGGCGCCACCAACTGGTCACCTTTTTCCAGCAATAACGCATTCAGTCGAAAAATGGCCAACATGATGTCAGTGACCACATCAATTTCAGTTTGGTGACCCGAGCGGTTGATTAGCGCATTCATTTGATAAGTCCCAATATCAATATTGACAACTAGTTTCCACAAATGGAAACTAGTTGTCAATAAGCATCTACATTTTAGACTTAAGCGAATTGACGACCACTAAAACAGCTGACCGTACTCATACCATGTAAAACAAGATAGACATTGGCTAACAGTTGAGCCGCCATTGCTCGGCTCAACCGGTCACAGGTACCATGCCAAAACAGCAGCCAAAGTAATGGATTTCATGGCTAACCGTTCACAACAATAACCATGTGATGGGTCATCAACAGCAGATGAACCGTCGTTCGAAGGATCGATCAATTATGAAGCAGGTTGTGCGTTCACTGATGCTGGCATGGACCAGTCTTCTTATCAGCCCGGCTTTTGCCGAAGGTTATTCTGGCCTGGGCACTGAAAGTCTGGCCAAAGAAACCATCGAACAGTTTCGGCCAAAGCCATTGGATACCTCGCTGACAGGCCGCATCCAGAACATGCTTGATATCTCCAGTCCGGGTGCCGGCATGCTAACTGCAGACGGTAAACAATTATTTTTCACTTGGCGGGTAACGGGGATTTCTCAAGTGTGGCGACTGGATGGCCCACAGCGCTTCCCTGTCCAGATGACTGGTGGTGAGGATGCCACGCGTTTGGCTGGCATCACGCCGGATAATCGCTTTCTGCTGATTTCACGCGACCGCAAAGGCGAAGAAAACCCTGGCTTGTATCTACAACCAACCGATGGAGGAAGCCTGATTGAGATTCAACATAAACCCAAGGTGCAAACCCGCCTGCAATTTGTGTCAGATGACAGTCAATATGTCTATTACAGTGCCAATGATCAGCGCCAGGACAGTTATGCGTTGTATCGTTATGAAATCCACACTGGCAAGAAGACACTGATCTTTAACCAACCAGGGCTATGGAATATTGCGGATCATCAGGCCGATGGTCGACTGTTGCTAGAGAAAAATCTTTCCAACGTCATTACCGAATACTATGAGTTTCAACCTACCACTCAGCAACTCACTCCATTATTGGGGCAAGATGAAAAAGCTGAATACAATGCGGCCTATAGCGCCCACCCTGGCGAACTGATTGTACAGACATCGAAATTAGGCGATTTCCGTCGCCTGTATCGCTGGCAAGGTGGCAAATTCACCCCGCTCTCGCCAGAGATCAAATGGGATGTCAGCCATTTCTCCATTGACCCAGCACGTCGCCATATTGTCTTTTCGATCAACGAAGGCGGCTATACTCGAACCGCGGCATTAGATGCCACAACCTATGCACCAATCAAGCTGCCGACCTTCAAAGACGCAGACCACATTGTCATCAACAGCCATACACGTGACGGGCGTTTCAGCGTGTTGGCCATCGAAACCGCCACTGCACCACTCGTCAGCTACATTTACGAATGGAAGACCGGTAAGCTGACACAATGGCAGCAGTCGATGACCCCAGAAATCGATACCCGACGTTTTGCCAAAGCCACCCTGGAAAGCTACCCAGCTCGCGATGGCACACCGATTCCCATGTTTGTACGTCGTCCAGCCCAGTGCGATCCTGCACCCTGCCCTGTCGTTGTCCACTTTCATGGTGGGCCGGAAGGACAATCTGATGCAGGTTTTTCAGCCTATGCCCAACTATTTGTCGACGCCGGTTTTATCTTTGTTGAACCCAACATACGTGGTTCTGATGGCTATGGTAAAACTTGGCTGGGTATGGATGACGGTCCGAAACGACTTGATGTTGTCTCCGATATTGAAGATGCAGCCCGTTATATCCGCACCAATTGGGGTAAGAATGGTAGAACACCCAAAATCGGTATTGCCGGTGGCAGCTATGGCGGTTATGCCACACTGGCAGGTATGACCCTGTTTGCTGGTGCCTACGATGCAGGTGTCTCAACAGTAGGTATCTCCAATTTGATGACATTCCTGCAGAACACTGCACCATACCGCCGTCAGCTACGAATTGCTGAATATGGCAACCCGGAGACAGACCGTGATGCACTCGTCAAATTGTCACCCATCAACCATATCGACAAATTGGCAGCACCGTTGATGATCATTCAGGGTGTTACCGACCCGCGCGTACCCGTTGGTGAAGCAATACAGATGTATGAGGCTGCCAAGAAGCGTCAGGTCCCCGCCGAATTGATGCTATTTGCTGACGAGGGACATGGAACACAGAAGCGTGAGAATCGTGTCTTCAATATCGGCCATACTCTTCGGTTCTTCGAAACCCATTTGAAGCACAATCCTTGATTGATAAAGGCCGGCATAAAATCGGCCTTTTTATTCTATTTGTCTGTATAGGTCTCCCTGCCTCATTTACCAAGTCAACAAGTGTTCGACCCACTTCATCCAGACAAATAGGAAACATAAATAAATGTTTACCAGCAAATACTTAGCAATTAACATAACTGGATTTCCCTATTCAGTATTGCTAAGGTCCCCAGTGAATAAGTTTGTCAAGATTGTAGTCACTATCATTGTGATAATCGGCGTTTCCAAGTTGGTACAGAAAGTAATGTTGAACAAGTACGACCCGAAAGTGGTTATGACTCAGCTTGCTACCGAGATCAATGCCACGTTGCCCAGACAGGTCGATCCTGTGGTTACCCTGACTAAAGTCGAATTCAACGGTAAGCTTTGGCAAGCCAATTACACGGTTGCCAAAGGTAATGTGATCGATTTATTGAAGAAAGACGAAATTGAGGCACAGGCAATTCAACAAATCTGCGCAGGCGAGATGAAACGTGTCCTGAAGGAAAACATCACGATTGAGTACGTGATTCATTACACGGATTTACAAGATACAGCGCAAAAGCAGTACATCACGATTCCACCGAATAGCTGTCCAAGTACATAACAGCAAACTAATCAATGTAAACCTGGCCAAGATCCCAGCCAGGTTTATCACATCACTACAGTTACTCAGCGCTTACTTAGATCTACCAAGCCTTGCAAATGGCCACGGAATCCATGTTTGATCTGTGTGTAGGTACGGCGATCTTTCTTTGCCAGTTTGCCCGCCATTTCCAATGTTTGTGGTAACAGAACATCCGCAGCCACGGCCAAATCAACAACACCACGTTTAGCCGCTTCTTCTCCACCGATCGGGCGGCCGGTCAGCACCAATTCCAAACGAGTTTGTTCATTTGGTAACAGTTTGACGATCTCTGTCATTACTGGGCTCAACCCCAGTTTCAGATCAATCTCCGGAAAGCACAGAAATCCCCGGTCAGCACGCATGGTACGAAAGTCAAACGCTGAAGCAATCAATGCACCGCCTGCATAGGCATGGCCATTCAAACAAGCGACAGTGGGCAGGTTGATCAAAGCCAGGCGCAACAACAATTGATCCAGGCGCGGGACGAAATGGCCGAACAAATATTCCATTCCCTTGGATTGGATATATTCTAGATCGATACCATTACTGAAGAATTTTGGATCATCACTGGTCAACACCAGCGCAGCATTGCCACTTTCCGCTTCGATTTGATCCAATACTGCATTGTATTCATCAAGTACTTCATCAGTGAAGGTATTCGCACGAGCACCATTGATCTGCGTGAGCAGATAGAGGTCGTCCTGCTTGTCGAGCTTGAGTGTAGCCATGAGGAACTCCGGGTTGATGAACTTGGCCATCATGCCTGTTTGCCAAAATTCAATCAAGCGACCGTTTGAAAGTGAGGCGCTTACAGTATATTGCTCGCCCAAATGAGGAATGGGCGTGATTCACCCATCTACCGGAGCGACTGCCCGCGTTAGGGTCACAATATCCGCAGACTTGACATGCTTTAACTGCTTGTGCAACAACTTGTAGGTATCAATATCAAAACGTGGCTTGGGCGGTTCAGCCAGTAAAGTTTGCAGCGCAGCTTCGTCACTAACTGTACCCAGATAACACCAGTGATCTATTACATGTAGGTCTTGACGAGAGCCCATTGCGTCTTGCTCACGAATGGCAATACAACCGCCATAGGGCCACGCTTGCACCCGAGCCTTACTCAATGCGGTCAACACACGAATATTGTGCATACTAGGTGCTTCCCGCCCCACACAGGCCCCGCGACACCGCTTTAATTGATAGGCAAAGCAAGGCTTGGTGACACTACGGTTTGCGCTTTCCAAACCCATACGGATCAAACAGAGTTGGTTGACATCTGCAATCTTGCGCAGTGTGTTCTGAGCCTCTCGTTGCGAATGGTAAAGGCCGTAAAGATTCTCTTGCCATCCAAAATCGAGATCCTGCGCATATACCAGTTTAGGTTGCAAAAAGCCATCATCCGTTTCTTGCAACTGCCATGCACACATCTCTCCATTACGGCGAAGACGCTGATTCAACGTAGGCTGCAGATCTTTGATCAGTCTTGCCTCAGTCAACAGCGCCCCCAGTTCACCCGCCGTTTCGAACCATTCAATACGACGTACTTGCTGTGAAATCTGCATCTCTTTACCGTTTTGAGCATCGGCAGCAAAATGCTGTAGCACCCGCTTGCGAATGTTGGTGCTTTTGCCAACATAAATCGGTAGTTGGTTCTCACCAAACATCAGGTAAACACCGCACGTCTCTGGCAGGTCTTCCACTACTTCGCGATCCAGGAAAGGTGGAAGTGTAGGCTGCTTAGTCAGTTCCGCTACCGCTTCCTTCAAGGCGTCAGGCTGTTCCCGCTCCAACTTGCGCACAAACAACCACAACGCCCTGGCATCGGCCAAGGCACGGTGACGTTCATCCACCGGCAGCGCGTGGCGAGCAATGATGCTGTCCAGATTGTGTTTGTATTCGCGAGGATACAGCCGACGTGACAGTTTGACCGTACACAGTACCTCGGAACGGAAAGACAGATTCAGACGCTTGAATTCATTTTTTAGGAAGCCATAGTCAAATCGGGCGTTATGGGCCACAAACAGCTTGCCAGTCAAACGCTGTGCTAGGTCCGGTGCAACTTCGGCGAACGTAGGTGCACTTTGTACCATGTCATTGCTGATACCTGTCAGTCTCTCGATAAATGGCGGGATAGCCATCTGCGGATTGATCAGGGTACTCCATTCAGACACACCTTCCGGCCCCATTTCCACCACGCCAATTTCGGTGATACGGTCCGTGGTGGTCGAGCCCCCGGTGGTTTCCAGGTCTACAAATACAATGGTTTGGTCAAACATGGTGTCCGTCTGCATCAATTCAGCGGCCTGATGATACCTTACCCAATCGCAACTGGGAGGTGCTGAAACATTTGCAAGTCGATTTCTGCCAAGGAGTTGATCACATTTGCAACACCGGGCACGGTATGTAGTCTCGCGTGTTCCTGTGTAGGCCCCAAGGCCACGATATGGCCAATCCCGGCGGCACGGGCGCTCTCGATACCTGAGACAGAATCCTCTACTACCATGCAATGGGCAGGCCGGGTCTGTAAACGTTGCGCCGCACGCAAATACAAATCAGGTGCTGGTTTACCACGCACCGTACCATCGTCGTAAATCAGGAACTCCGGGGCAAACCACTGTTGCAAACGATATTGCTGCTCGTAAAACATCATATTTCCCAGACCAGAGCTGGTAGCAATGGCGTAAGGAATGGTGGATTCACGTAAAACATTCAGTAACGGAACTGCGCCGGGGGACAGATGATTTGCAACAGCATCATATGGACACTGCTCGCGATAGATAGCCTCTTTGGCTTCACCCAGCAACAACGCTTCGTCAGCAGTTACATCGCGTGACAGTACATATTCCAATACAGTTCGATTGGTGCGGCCATGGATGTACTGGATGATCTCATCCTGCGTTAACGGGCTACCCCGCAAACGGCGCGCAAATTCACACCAAGCTTGTTCATGAAGGTGGCTGTCCCAGACGAGGACGCCATTGAAGTCAAAGATGATTGCAGCAGGCAAGTTCAATGGGCTTCCTTACTGCAATCATTGATATTACATCGCATCAGTGCAGTCAACTCTGCTGATCACGCAGATGGCTCAGATGATCAGCCATTTCGCGTTTGTAGTGAATAAAATCCATTTCGGGTAATGGTGCCCCTAGACGAACGGCAATTACAGAAAGTTGGCCACGATGATGAGCCATACTGGTCATCATATGGGTCAAGACATCCGGTACCCAACTGGTGTTTTCATGGTTGGCTGTTGTGTGGTAAGTCACGCTGTTCTCGTAGAAAGGATCCTGTTGCAATTCCAGCCAATGTTGAAAAGCACGGGTTTCATGACGTAATGCATGTTTGACGCTTCGCCAGTCACCATGCAACTTTACTGTTTGGGCATGAGGTGGTGTTACACCCTGCATTCTTGCCCACCAGTTCAACCACGCGACCAACATGTGGTTAGCTGTGCCTAGCACTGATTCGTAGTACAGACCTCCCACTTGCCCCAACGCACCTTCATCCAGCTGGTCCACGGCAACAAACAACTGATCATTGGCCCAGTGCTGGTAGTCAGTCTGGTACAGGAAATGCTTTTTCCAGGTAATCATGTCGACCCTTCTCCCGAGAGTATGCCCCGTTCAGCCGTGCAGATAACTACCCCCTTCGATTACACCTGCTCAGCCAGTTTATCTTCAATCAGCTTATGCAACTCTGTCATATTGGGTTCGCCAATGAAGCGCTGCACAATATTGCCGCGTTTGTCGATCAGATAGGTTGTTGGCGTTACCATCACCCCTCCATAAGCCTGCGCAGCCTTGCCTTCCACATCCAATGTCACCGGGAATGGCAATTGATTCTTTTCAGCATAGTTCAGAACATAATTTGGCGGGTCGTAACTCATGGCTACCGCAACGGTTTCATAGCCTTTATCCCGGTACTTTTGATAAGTGGCGACCAACTGGGGCATTTCCTTGACACATGTCCCGCAACTGGTTGCCCAGAAATTGACCAGCGTGACTTTGCCCTTAGGTGCCAATGCTACTGGCTGTCCTTTGATTGAGGTCATCGATACATTCGGCGCGCTCTCGGCAGCCCCAAACGGGGAACATGCAGCAAGGCCAGCTGTCACGACCAAAGCAATTGAAGTACGAAGCAAACGGATTGACATGCGCAAGTTCCAGCAAGTGACGAGTGTTGAAAGGTTGGATGACAGGTATTTTCCGGAGTTCCATGATACTTGTCACTCGTCGTCTTGGTGTCATTGTCATGGACTTCATAAACTCTGCTATGCTCCGCTCCAGACCTTGCGTTGTGCATGGATGCCAGCGCTGACCTTCAGGAGAAAACCATGAAACTGATTGCGACCGTATTTGCTGGTCTGATGTCCACAATGACTGCAGCACATGCTGAAGATGCGCCAAACAAGCAGCAAAACAAAATGGCTCAATGCAATAAAGAGGCTGAAGGCAAAAAAGGTGACGAACGCAAGAAGTTCATGAGCGACTGCCTAAAGAACAAGAAAAAGGCCCAACAAGAAAAAATGGCCTCATGTAACAAAGAAGCAGAGGGTAAAAAAGGGGATGAGCGGAAGAAATTCATGAGTGAATGCCTGAAAAAAGATGGTTGATCAGACGACCCCTCAATGGCAAGCCGGCAAAAACCTCGCCGGCTGGTGTATAACCTGTCAGCAGACCTTGGCCGCGGCCACATCAACCTGCACTGTCTCTACCCCATCGGTCAACCACACCTGACCTTCCTGGATGGTACACTGCAACTGCATCGTCCGTTGAGCCAGTTTGGCCAGCTCCACTGCCGTAACATACGGCAAGTTATAGACTGTCAGACTTTCCAGCCTGTTGACCTTGTTTTTGATCTGTTCCCACCAGATATCAGCACTGTTACCACTATAGGCGAACACAACCGTCTTTTCGGCGCGGCTACAGGCTTTACGTAACCGCTTTTCATCAGGCTGCCCCAGCTCAATCCACAATGCCATATCACCCGTCAACTCCATCAAGCAGATATCAGGAGTTTCGTCGTCACAAAGACCTTTGCCAAAATCCAACCGTTCGTGGGCATATAGCGCATATGCCAGCAAACGCACCATCATCCGTTCATCGTTTTCTGAAGGATGGCGTGCAAGCGTTACGTTATGGTCTTGATAATAATGCCGATCCATATCGGCAATCTGCAATTGCGCTTTGAAAATGGTTGCTTTCAGCGCCATCGATTTAACCTCGCTCAGAAAAACGCATACCCACTTGCGCCCGCGCATACCAAGCTACCAGCTCGCCTGCTTGTGCCGAATCCATATGCGGAGACCATGCGGCCTGATCAAACTCGGGCAACGGTTGATAGGGCCCATGTTTCACTTCAAATATTACGCCACCACTGTCCAGTGATAGAACTGCATGCCACTGCCCCGCCGGTGTTTCAACAACTGCCGCATCTTCACCCAACACGCGACGATCCGTTACTACACCATCCTCATCAAAGTGCAGCACCAGGAATCGTCCCACCAATGGATATAACAATTCCCAGGTGTGTGGGTGACGATGTGGCCTGACATAAGTGTCGGGCTCCATCGCGATTGCCAACCTTTGGATTGGATCGCCCAACTCCAGATGAAGGTTGAGATTGGCTCGGCGACGCAACGATCGCTGAGCCTGTCCGACCAATTCACCCAACTGTGCGGGAGAAATATGTTTCATGCCAACATGATCCAGAAAATAACATGAGTGCCCAAAACAAAAAGCCCGGATTGCTCCGGGCTTTTTGATCTAACCGTGTAATATTACACTGGTTGGATGTTCGAGGCTTGCTTGCCTTTCGGACCATTGGTGATCTCGAAGCTGACCTTTTGGTTTTCGGTCAGCGTCTTGAAACCATTGGACTGAATTTGCGAGAAGTGCGCGAACAGATCGTCGCCACCATCGTCAGGCTTGATAAAACCAAAACCTTTGGAGTCATTGAACCACTTAACGGTACCAGTTGCCATGTGTGTTTCCCTATTAATCAATGGGTAGTATAAAGATGGGCAAAGCCCTAATGTGCATGAGAATCAAGGGGAACGGCAAACTGTGGTGCGGTCTTCAACCACTACAACGGCTAACAAATTCTGCTTGAAATTCCTGCTGACAACATTGTGCGCGAAAACTCCTGATTTAGGAAGCGTTTTCTTGCAAAAAGATCATTAACCATGTTTACACAAGCGACCTGATTATTATCTTGGCCGTTCGATTTTGGCCAAAAACTGGTCGAGCTGCCTTGCAAATGCTTGTCGATCTGCTTGACCGAATGCAGCTGGGCCGCCTGTTTCCACACCGCTGGAACGGAGCGTGTCCATGAAGTTGCGCATGTCCAACGCTTCGCGAATGTTTTCCTTAGTGTAGAACTCGCCACGCGGATTCAAAGCAAAAGCATGTCGATCAACGACAGCGGCGGCTAGTGGAATATCAGCCGTGACTACCAGATCTCCCGATGCCACTTGATCAGCAATATGGTTATCCGCCACGTCGAAACCCTTGGGCACCTGGACCGATCGAATATAGGGCGAGGTCGGTACTCGTAAAAACTGATTGGCCACCAGAATCAATTCAAGTTGAATACGCTCCGCTGCTCGATACAGGATCTCTTTGATTACCATCGGGCACGCGTCAGCGTCCACCCAGATTCGCATGCTCATACTGTTCACTCCTACTCGTATACGGGCACAATGTCTGCAAAAACAAACTCGTCACGTTCCACCACAATGCCAACCTGAACCGAAATCGGGTAATTGAAGAACGGGCCATCAACCACTATGGTGTGAAATTCACCCCGTTCACCACATGGGTCAGCCTCCGGTGGCAACTGTTCGATGGCCTGTCGGTTCCACTCACATCCAGCCAGTCCGGATGGTGCCTGACGAGGATCGACACAACAAACATAGGCTTTCACACCAGCGGCTAGCATTTGGTCTGCCAAAACGTCTGTTGGTATCCCCCACAATGGGAATACCGGCTCGATACCTATATGACACAAGCTTTCTTCACGATAGCGTCGTACATCTTCTAGAAACAGGTCACCAAAAGCCATACATTCGATTCCCTGCATTTTCACCTTGTCGACAAATTCCCACATAGCGTTTGCATAATCGGCATCACTACAGGGATGGGGTATACGAATGACGTGCACTGGCAAACCGGCAGCGGCAGCTTGTTGCTGCAACAGTGACATTTGTGTCGCATGCATGGCAACACGGTTAAAAACTGCATTGACCGTGGTAAACAGCCCAACTACCTCATATTCGGACTGTTGACGCAGTACATGTAAGGCCCATGCACTGTCTTTACCGCTGCTCCAGCTTAATAAGGTCTTTTTTCGCATCTGCCGCTTACACCAGTCAAGGCAAACCTTGGCATCAGGCCCAGCCAGCGTAACGTCCCCCATGTCGAGTAGCAAAGCCCCGCATAGCTACTTCTGCCGCGGTCATTGGGGGCGAGTGTGGTGCCATTTGCAACGTAACAATGGCAATCCACCCATAGCGGTCATCATCACCATCGTATTCGCTGATCTCGACCTGGTACTCAAGTTCGGCACAGTCATCAGCAAATGCTTCAGCCTCGTCAGGCTCAGCAAACAGAAAGGTAAAGTCGATATAACGAATAGGTTCAGTCATGGCTTTGGCATCAATGAAAACAACGTAGCCGGATTATAGTTCAGCAGGTGGTTGCAACCCTGCAGCAAAGATGTCACTCGGTTTTGATAGAACGCTGTGCTTTTTGTTCATTTTGATCTGCAGTCCTCAATCACGGAGCTCTTCCATGAACCGCAAATGCGCATTGATCCCCATCGCATGTCTAGTGAGCCTACCCTACGTGGCACAAGCTGAATTACCCAACCCCGCCCGATACCTAGCTACCCTCAGTTTCGACGGCAAAGATTACTTTGACTCAGGCGAAAAAAATTTTCCACATGCCTTTCGTTTCACCTCCTATGACGGCAACGTGGAACACAACAAAGAAAACGAGGTCAATTTCAAGATAGGTGACACCATCACCGGAACAGGCTCTACGGGTCAACCCAACCGCGGGCCAAATGACCAGCGACCTGCCGTGTATTTCCATGTATCACGTGCTGGCAAATACGAGGTTTACCAATACTGGTTGTATTACGCTGACAATGACTGGATCAACAATCATGAGCATGATTGGGAAATGTACTTTGTCTATCTGAAAGATGGTAAGCCGAGCCATTTGCTGGTTGGCAGCCACTATGGGAACACATTCCATAAATGGGAAGACATTGCCAAAGATGACAGCCATCCCATCATGGGTGTGGACGGCGGCTCGCATGCCATGAAGCTGGCAAATGAAGACGGGGTGAAGATTCGCTATGATGGCCAGATCACTAAAAACAACGGACGGCTGGATGCAGGGCATGGCACAACCCACTCTTGGATGATCTATAGCAATGACCCTGCCATTGGCGTGACCCATTATGCACAGACGCCAAATACATTCTATTACGGTGACCCCGCTTGGCAATCGGGTAACAGCGAATACAGCGACCCACGGCCAGCACCATGGATTCGACCCGAATGGTCCAACCCACCTCAGCCTTAGCTGATCAGCCAAGGTTCAGGTGAATGCGGGATACTGTCAAAGTCGATTACGGTAAAAGGGCCCGGGTGACAGCCCATCCCCACCCGCCAGATCAAGAAAGGAGTCATAGATGACCAAGCCACTTTTTGCCTTGCTGTTGTGCACATTTGCACTGACTGCATGTAGCAAGCCCGACAACCATGTTGAAGCTGCCAAGGAATCAGCAGGGCAAGCCTGGGAATCAACTAAAGATGCGGCTGGGCATGCTGGATCAGCAGCCAAATCCATCGGCGAAGCGGCCAGGGAAACAGCCAAGGAGGCCACTGCCGAGGGTAAGGAGGTATTGAAGGAAGCGGGTGAGAAGGCCAAGGATGCAGCTACCGAAGCCAAAGCCAAGGCTCGCGAGGCCGCCAGGATCGCTGCCGACAAAACCAAGGAGGCCGCACAGGAAACCAAGCAATCGATTGATAAAGCAGTCGATCAAGCCAAGGACGCTGTCAGCAAATAAGCGCCGCCCCCTGTCCGCGAGCACAGCACCCTTGCCCCAATTGGTGCAAGGGTGCTGTATTTTTGTTGGTGCAGCCTCGCTTCTGACGGTAATTCAAGCAGATATCGGATAGATGATGCGATAATCACAGCTTATTCTCCGATTCGAAAAAGCAATATGAGCATTCAATGGTTCCCAGGCCACATGGCCTCTGCCCGCAAACAAGCGGCCAAGACCATGGCCCTGGTCGATGTGGTGGTCGAGGTGGTCGATGCGCGCATTCCGGCAGCAAGCAGCAACCCGATGATCCACGAACTACGTCGCGAGCGGCAACGGCCATGCCTGAAAGTACTGAACAAGACCGATATCGCCGACCCGACAGTAACAGCCCAATGGCTAACGCACTTCCAGCAGGAAAAAGGTGTCACAGCGGTGGCGCTGTCCTGCAACAAACAAAGCGATGTCGCCAGAATTCCCGCGCTGGCACAAAAGCTGGCACCCCATCGGGACGACAACATCAAGCCGCTTCGCTTAATGATCATGGGTATTCCCAATGTCGGCAAATCCACCCTGATGAATGCCATGGTCAAGCGTAAAGTGGCCCAGGTTGGTGACCAGCCCGCTGTCACCAAAAGTGAACAACGCATCGACATCAGCCCGCGCCTGACTGTTTACGATACCCCAGGCCTGTTATGGCCAAAAATCAAATATCCGCTGGACGGTTTCATGCTGGCTGCCTGTCATGCTGTTGGCACCAATGCAGTCATGGAAGAGGAAGTTGCTGCTGCCTTGGGTGACATGCTGCTGGCCCGCTACCCTGCCACGCTGGAAAAGCGTTACGGACTGGATGCCAGCAATATGGACGGCGTGGCAATCGTGGAGGCAGTCGGTAAACGCCGTGGTTGCCGCAAAAAAGGGGGGGAGCTGGATCTGGAAAAAGCAGCCTTGATCTTGCTGACCGATTTCCGTAGTGGCATTCTGGGCCGCATCAGCCTGGAAACCCCCGATACCCGCCAAGCCATGATGGACGCGCAGGTGGAAGTACCTGCGACCGATACAGCAGACGAAAATATCGATGATCAAGCGTAAGCATCACCGGTAGTGACAATCAGCATGACCAATCAGGCTGCAGCAATCGCAACAGCCTGATCTCACTTTCAATAACCTGCGGCTTGCCCATCCTTACGCGATTCCGATGCCCCTACCCAGGCGCCATTGTCCAGCCGGCGTATTGCCTGATAGCCACCGTAGGCACCATGTTGACCGCCAAGTCGATGGCCCCGTTCCTGCAACGTACGTAACGTAGCCTGTGGAAAACCACTTTCCAGATAAACCGTACCACCATCCGTCATATCGCCGCCGGTCGGTTCCATCGCCGATTCCCAATAGATACGTGGTGCATCGCCGGCTTCTTGCAGGTTCATGCCAAAATCGATCAAGTTGATCACGATTTGTGAGTGCCCCTGCGGCTGCATCGCGCCACCCATCACGCCAAAACTGGCCCATGACTTGCCATCATGCGTGATAAAAGCCGGAATGATGGTATGAAATGGTCGTTTCCCCGGGGCATAGACATTGGCGTGCCCTGGTGTCATGCTGAACATTTGACCGCGATCTTGCAGGATGAAGCCCAGCCCATCCGGTGCCATACCAGACCCCATGCCGCGATAATTGCTCTGAATCAGCGACACCATATTGCCTTCGGCATCCGCGGTCGTCAGATATACGGTATCCCCCTGATTCAAGGCCAGATTGCTGGGCGGTACGACCGCCATGGCGCGTTCAGGCTTGATCAGCCTGCGCCGCTTGGTGGCATAGCCCTTGTCGATCAATTGCTCGACTGGCACCTTGCTGAAAACTGGGTCTGCGTAATAGCGGGCGCGGTCGGCAAAGGCCAGCTTGGTGGCCTCAACCAGCCAGTGTACATGATCGGCACTGCCGAAGCCCGCCTGCTTCAAATCAAAACCTTCGAGAATATTCAGTATCTGCAGTGCGGCGATACCTTGTGTGTTCGGCGGCAGCTCCCATACATCAAAGCCACGGTAATTGGTCGACACGGGTGTCACCCATTCGCTGTGGTGCTGTGCCAGATCAACCTCGCTGATGAAGCCGCCATTGCGCTGCAGATAATCGGCAATCGTCTTGGCCACGGCACCACGATAGAAAGCTTCGCGCCCACCTTGAGCCAGCTTTTCGTAGGTCGCGGCCAGATTGGGATTAGTCCACAACTCGCCCTTACTGGGCGGCCGGCCATCGCGGGTGAATTGTTCACGAATACCTGGATAGTGGATCAGCGACTGCACATTGCGTTGCCAGTGGTAGGCAATCACATCGCTGACTGGAAAGCCTTGCCGGGCATAGTGAATGGCTGGTGCCAGAATGTCGTTCATTGGCATGCGACCAAAACGTTGATGGAGCTCAAACCAGCCATCGACGGCCCCCGGTACCGACACCGGCAAAGGACCGGTGGGAGGGATCTCCGTCAAATGCTGTTTCGCCAACTCTGCTTTCAACCGATCCAGCGTCAACCCTTGTGGTGCACGGCCACTGGCATTCAATCCATGCAATTTGCCACTTTTTGCATCCCACACGATTGCGAACAAATCACCACCAATGCCACAACCGGTCGGTTCCATTAAACCCAGTGCAGCATTGGCGGCAATGGCAGCATCCACAGCATGACCACCTCGTCGCAGTACATCCAGTGCGATCTGTGTAGCCAAAGGCTGGCTAGTGGCAGCCATGGCCCTGGGCGCAATGATTTCGGAACGGGTGGCAAATAGTGCATCGGTCAGGCGATCAGCCGCATACGCCGGTGAATAGATCCAACATAGCGACAGAGCGAGCGGTAACAAAGAAAAACGCATCGGATATCTCCATAGGCAAACTTGGCAGCAATATGCTACCGGGAAGCCCATGGTACCCCGCATCCGCCAGGATGCTCGCAAGGTACAGGTGCAACGATGATGAACAAATTCATCCGATACAGTGGACCAGGAATGTCTGTCCAGAGATCTCAGTGATGATCGACCAGATGGATGATGGCTTCAAGCTTTTCACTATCGAGTTTCTTGAATTCCGCCCCAACACGAAACCCGCCCAAGTGTGGGTGAGGTGCGCAATAGGCAATGCGCACTGTCGCTGTTGCTTCCAGCGGTGGATCAGTTGGCAAGGTAAAACGAATCATCCGGACATGCCCCACAATCAGGTTGGAACGGCCATGAAACCCCACACCACCCTGGGAAATATCCAGAATGGTGACCGGTACCCACGATTCGCCAGAGGCGTCTGCAATACTGCCGCTACCGCGAATCGTCTTGCGGGCATACACCCGTTTGTCGCCCATCTCGGCCTCGGTGGTTCAGATATTCATGCTCTATTTTTAGCGGGTTAGCGGGCAGATGACCAGCGACGTTTTGCAAGGATTGGCGGCACGAAAAACCATGACATCAAAAAAGGTATGCCGATCAGTATCTTTCATGACATTTCGTTTGACCATGAGCGATAATAGAAGTCATTGATGGATGTATGACGACGTTTACCACTGCTTATGTATGCCGGCTATTGCCGGTGGTGCACGCAGGTGGGTGGCGCGCTTTAGATTGACATGACTGCTTGGCAAATTCTCGGAATTGACCCTACTCCAGACGTACGTGAAATCAAACGGGCCTATGCAAAACGCCTCAAGATCACCCGGCCTGAAGACGATCCACAAGGCTTTCAGCAACTGCGAGATGCTTATGATTGGGCACAGCAGTGGGCCATGCGGCCCCAGGAAACCCCTGCTGCCAATGATGCAGTATCGCTGGAAGATGTCGTCGATACCCCACCACCAGAAGGCCCCCGTGCCCATCCGTGGCAGCGGCAACTGATCAGTGCAATCGATGATGAACCAACCCACGGTATAGCAGTGCTGCAAGCGGCATTGGTCGATGTTGGTGATGCCGGCCGCGATGTACTGGAAGACATGCTTGTCGGGTTGTGCCTCAAAGCCAAGTCACTGTCGCTTGGATTCATGGTGCACGTTGCCGATACCTTTCACTGGTTCGATCCCGCTCACCGCCATGCTGAGGAATTGGCAGCATTGCTGGCCGGCATGCGGCATGCACAAACCGCAGGCGTCGCGCAGGCTGCCGTCACTGCCATCAGCGAAGCCACCACGCAAGGTGAACAGGCAATGCGCCTGCTGTTCCAACGTGCGTTGGGTAACGAAGCTCTGGAATCACTGGATAGCCGCGCCCTGTTCGAAATTTATCTGATGCAATGGTTGGCATCTGACAAACCGCCTTCAGATGACTTTGCGCTGTTTGTTGGCGAAACACTGGAGTGGCAGCACCGCAACCTACATCTGCGTGATGCCGATCAGGAAGCCTGGCAAAGACTGGCATGGCGCCTGGATATGGCCCTGGAACGACGCAGGCTGTATGCAATCGCCCGTCAAAAAGAGACCAGTCTGAAACCGGAATGGGTCAAACCGCTCAGTATCGCGGCCAATGCATTTCTTGCCCCCTTCAATCGGCTGAAATTGCAATGGCAGGCATTAGACCTGAGGAATCAGATGGCTGGTGCTTATCTGGTGGAAAACTGGCAACGCACCCATCCGGTGTTACTGGATGAATTCGACAGCCGTACAGTTGCATTCTATCGGCAAGATCAACCCCACCTGGGTCAGGAGCCGATCAAACCTATCATTACCATCGCCATTGTTGCCGCCTTGTTTGCCATGCTTAGCACACTGGGCGATTCAAGTAGTCACGGTCCACAACTGACAACCTTTCTGATCCATATGCTGGGCATCTTCGTCGGCGGTTTGGCGGTGTATACCATCGTTCCGTGGTTCTGGCGTCGGTTTGCCGCCCCGTTTGATGAGCGACTGACCCGGCGCATGCTGAAATCGGACCCACTGGCCTTCGAACGTGGCTTCCGAGTACTGGCGCAAAGCATCCGTGCCTGTGTCTTCGCCATCCCCATCGCCCTAGCCATCATGTTAATGATGGCTGTGGCGGATGTGAAACTACATGTCGGTTGGATGGCACTGGGTGGCTGGGTAATCTCACTGGGAACGCTCTATTGGCGCATCCGTACTGGCAAAGCGGCTGAGGACGGGGACAAGCCCTCATGGTGGAGCCAGAACTGGTGGTGGGTAATTTGGGTAAGCTTTGCCATGCTGCGTGCACTGAGCAACAATATGGGCTGAATCAACCGAACCATCGGTTGTCCAACGCAGCATCTGCCGCCGGAATGCCCGGCGGCATGTACTTCAACAAATAACACATCATGACTCCCTGGCACATACTTGGCATTGAGCCCACCCAAGACCTGCGCGAAATCAAGCGCGCCTACGCCCAACTACTGAAGACCACCCGGCCAGAAGACGATCCGCAAGGCTTCCAACGCCTGCGTGATGCTTTTGAGCAAGTGCAGTTCGAAGCACAACGTGTCGCCTTTGAAGCTGAAGCTGAACCGCAACCGGTCGACATCACCGCTGAACACGCTACCGGACGTGGTGAACTCTGCCCACATTGTGGGAAAGTGCACGAGCCACTGGAAGACGTACCCGAACATGAAAAGCCGATTGTGGAAAAACTGCGGCCCTGGATCTATGAGTTATCCGACCTCAACAAGGACAACAAAGTCGATGAAGCCACCCGTCGCTTCAAACAGATGCTGGCCGACCCTTACCTGACTGAACCAGCCTTGCATCGTGAGATGTTCGAAGATGGCATGCTCTATCTGGCTTGCGATGACCGCCATATTCAAGATGAATTTGTCCATATGCTGCTAGAGCATTATGGCTGGACACAGCCTGGTAACTGGTTGGCAGAAAAAGATCCCAGTACTGTCGACTACCTGAAAGTCCGCATGCAGGAAGCCAGCGCTTTGGCAAAAGTGGAAGAATTGTTCCGATTGATCGAAGATGAAGGTGAAGACATCGCCATCACTGCCTTTGACGAAGTCATCGACGACGACATCTTGCTGAACGTGGATGTAAAGTCGCTGTTCGAGGGCGAGTTGATGGTGGGGCTGTCAGAATTCGAACCGTTGCCAATCGGCTTTATCCATCATATATCCAAGCATTTTGATTGGGAACGCGACCACCGTCACCTACAGGCTTACCATCCTCAAGCCTGGCGTGACCTGCAACGGGCGGTGATGAAAATGAGCGAACCCTGGTGGCGCTAAAGCCTGATACACATCAACACACCGGCCAGGTCAGGCCGGTATCCTGTTCTTCACAGTATTCAGCTTTTTTCAGGAGCACAGCCATGCCTTTTCATTCCGTTCGACAGATCACCCTCGCCACCTTTGCAGTCAGTGCTTTGCTGACTGGTTGCGCCAGTAACGGTGAAGTGAATGCACTGAAGATCTCTGTCCAACGTGCCCAAGCCACTGCGGATCAGGCACTACGCACTGCCGCCAATGCAGAACAAGCCGCCCACGACGCAAAGCGAATTGCCGAACAGGCAGCATTGCGTATCGAGTCTGCCGCCCGCAAAGCCGACAGTGTGAGTCAGACTGCAGATGATGCCCGTAGACTGGCACTGGAAGCCAATCGTAAAGCTGATCAGGCGCTCAGTGAAGCTAAGGCAGCCAATGCAGGTGTGGCAGAAGCAAACGAGAAAATCGATCGGATGTTCAAGAAGACCATGAGAAAGTGAACAGCCAAGTACAAGCTAACGAATCACGACTCGTGTCCCGACTGCGGCATATCGGTCAAATTCACGAAGCTGGGCATTGGTCAACGCCACGCAGCCATTGGTCCAGTTGAAAGCCTGATGTATCGCCAAATCACCACGGCCGATACCATGGATGCCAATGCCGCCACCAAGCGGTGTGTTACTTGGTGGTATTCGGCCCTGATCCACCATGCGACGTATCGCCGTTAGCGTTGCTGGCGTGATACGACCTACAGCCAGGGCTTGCTCAGCATGAATAGGCCGTGGGTAATCCAATGCATAGAAGGTATCGTAACGATGGCCACGGTAAATGGCGACAATGTGGAATTCGCCCAATGGAGTGGTGTGATCACCACGATAATGCACCATCGCCGGGCCACCACGGCCAATTGAAATATTGCCGAACCGGACGCGCTCCTCACCTTTGGCTGACAATACAGTCAAGGTTTGAGTATCCGTATCAACGCTGACCCAAACCTGGTCGGCACATTGGACATTACCCATTATCAGCCCGACTACCCATACCCAACAGATTGGTTTGATCATGTGTTTCCTGACTCGACTTGCGCGTTACATCGCCATCCTGCTGACATTGCTGGGCATTGCCCATGCTGCAACATTTGATCTACCCACCAATGGCAGTACTGTGGTCGGCAAAATCCGCATTGTAGTGCCCAGTAGCGGCAACACCCTTCTGGATGTGATGCGGCATTTTGATGTTGGATATGACGAAATTACTACCGCCAATCCAGGGGTATCCGTATGGACACCCGGAGAATTCACACAAGTGGTGATCCCCAGCCAATTCATTCTGCCTCCCAAACCGTGGCGTGGCATTGTCGTCAACATTCCGCAACGGCGGTTATATTACTTCCCACCATCACGAAAAGGTCAGCGAGCAAAAGTCATCACCTATCCGATCAGTATTGCCCGAGAAGGCTGGTTCACCCCACTGGGCGAAACCCGGATTACAGCCAAATTCAAAGATCCAAGCTGGTTTGTGCCGAAAAGCATCAAGGAAGAGCATCTACGTGAAGAAGGGGTGGAATTGCCGGAATACTTTCCTCCTGGGCCGAACAACCCGATGGGCATGCTGGCGATGCGTACTGGCTTTGCCGGTATCTTCATTCATGCCACCAATCGGCCCTGGGGTATTGGTCTACGTACCAGTCATGGCTGTTTGCATCTTTACCCGGAAGATGCCGCCGAGATCTTTCCTATGTTAAGCAATCACACCCCAGTTCGGGTCATCAATCAGCCCGCGCTGGTAGGCAACGACAACGGCCGCTGGGTGATGAGTACTTATCAACCGGTGAGCGAATATCCAACCCCTTTTTCTTTGCATACCCGTGCACTGATCACGCTGGGCGAACAACTTGGTCAACTTCCCACACAACAGATACCCAAAGCAGATATTGACTGGAGCCGTGTTCAAGCCATTACGACCAACCCACAGTCGATACCGGTTGCCTTGATGCAAGACCAACTTGGCCTGGCAGCTTGGTTGGATACCATTGCAGCAGAGCGTTACGATTTTGCGCCCTATGGCATGGATGCCAACAACGCCCAGCTACCGGAACCACGCCCACACCAGGGCAACACCACTGTCGTTCCCGGATCATGAAATGTCCCAAATGACGCAGCCCGTGGTCATCACCACGGGCCGCTGTCAGCCATAACGTCGTACCCATTGATCAGAATCCAATGGTGACCCCCAGATTGATCACTGGCCATACTTTAAACCCACGGACCTTGTCATCCAGCTTGCGACGTTCTTCCTCTGCATCCGCCTGCAATTGCGTACATTGCGGCGTACCGGCAATCGCAGTACCGCAGTCCACATTCAGGCTGGTTTTGCTACCACCGGCCAACATCACACCTAGATCCGCATAGAAGTTGATCCCAGTACCAGCCACTCGCCCATAACCAATTCCCAGATAGGGTGCGACGCTATTCTTGCCTTTCACCTCGCCTGTAGCCGAGCCGATCTCCGCTGCGGTATAAGTGCGATTGTTGAAGGTATAGGTCCCATCCTTAGGCTTGCCCGTTACTTTCAACTTATTGTTGGCAAACACCAAGCCCCCGGTCAACCGAAACGGCCCCATTGGGCTGAAATCAACCAGCGCACTTAGGTTACGCAACCGTAACCTGCCGTCGTAATCCACATCTGTGTCATTGATAGTGCGGTTGTAATTCAAGCCGCTCCAGCCCACACGCCCATCCACAGTAGGCGCAATATTGAAGCCAATATCACCACCTACACCGGTTGTACCTGCACGCAACCCCACTCCTGCTGCCGATGCCATGCCAGCCACTCCCATCAGCATCATTGTCGCCAGAATCGCTTTCATCGCTCCCCCTACGTCATCCAATGCAGAAAAGATATCCCGACATGTCATTCGGTTTTTCAGCCTAGATGACAGATCCCATGATGACAAGTCAGCATCATCAATAACTTGCGCAAACAACCCACAAGGTGACCAATCCACGATCACCAACCCGACGCAACATGAAGTATCACGATTCATCCCAAGACCAATTCCCCACATTTTGACGAAGATGGGGTTTTTGAAGGTGCACTTTGCTAAACTTGCAGGGTTTTATTTCCACCAACCTCATTGAAAGCGACCTACGCAACCATGGCCCAATATGTCATGTCCATGCTCCGCGTGAGCAAAGTCGTGCCGCCCAAGCGGCAAATCATCAAGGATATCTCGCTGAGCTTTTTCCCCGGCGCCAAGATTGGCCTGTTGGGCTTGAACGGCTCCGGTAAATCCACCGTGCTCAAAATCATGGCCGGTGCCGAAAAAGAATTTGAAGGCGAAGTACAGTGGCAACCTGGCATCAAGATCGGCTACCTGCCGCAAGAGCCTGAGCTGGATGTAGAAAAAACCGTTCGTGAAGAAGTCGAATCCGGTATGGGTGAAGTAATGGAAGCACAAAAGCGACTGGAAGAAGTCTATGCCGCTTATGCTGAGCCAGATGCCGACTTCGACAAACTAGCAGAAGAGCAAGCTCGTTGCGAAGCCATCATCGCTGCAGGTGCGGGTGACAATACAGGGCTGCAGCTGGAAATTGCTGCTGATGCACTTCGCCTGCCACCGTGGGACGCCAAGATCGGTCACCTCTCCGGCGGTGAAAAACGCCGTGTTGCATTGTGCAAACTGTTGCTGAGCAAGCCGGACATGCTGCTGCTGGATGAGCCCACCAACCACCTGGATGCCGAATCGGTCGATTGGCTGGAACAATTCCTGGTGCGCTTCCCTGGCACAGTTGTAGCAGTCACTCACGATCGCTACTTCCTAGACAACGCTGCAGAATGGATTTTGGAACTCGACCGTGGCCAAGGCATTCCCTGGAAAGGTAACTATTCCAGCTGGCTGGAACAAAAGGAAGATCGGCTGAAGCAGGAAGAATCGCAAGAGTCTGCACGCCAGAAAGCGCTGCACAAGGAGCTGGAGTGGGTGCGCCAGAACCCCAAGGGGCGCCAGGCCAAATCGAAGGCACGTATCGCACGCTTTGAAGAACTGAATTCTCAGGAATACCAGAAGCGTAACGAAACCCAGGAAATCTTCATTCCGGTAGCAGATCGCCTGGGCAATGAAGTCATCGAATTCACCAATGTCAACAAGGCATTTGGTGACCGTTTGTTGATCGACGACCTGAGCTTCAAGATTCCTCCTGGCGCCATCGTCGGGATCATCGGCCCCAACGGCGCCGGTAAATCGACCCTGTTCCGCATGATCACGGGACAAGAACAGCCGGACAGTGGCGAAGTGAAGATTGGCAACACCGTCAAGATCGCCTATGTAGACCAAAGTCGTGCAGCCTTGGGTGGTACCAAGACAGTATTCGAAGAAATCGCCGAAGGCCGCGACATTCTGCAAGTTGGTCGCTTCGAGACACCAAGCCGTGCCTATATCGGCCGCTTCAACTTCAAGGGTGCAGATCAGCAAAAGATTGTTGGCAACCTCTCTGGCGGTGAACGTGGTCGCCTGCATCTGGCCAAGACGCTGATTGCCGGCGGCAACGTGCTGCTGCTTGATGAACCGTCTAACGACCTTGATGTGGAAACCCTACGTGCACTGGAAGATGCCCTGCTGGAATTCGCAGGTAGCGTGATGGTCATCAGCCATGATCGCTGGTTCCTCGACCGGATTGCCACCCATATCCTTGCCTGCGAAGGCGATTCAAAGTGGGTATTCTTCGACGGCAATTATCAGGAATATGAAGCCGATAAGAAGAAACGTCTGGGCGAAGAAGGTGCAAAGCCGAAGCGAATCCGATATAAACCAATCAGCCGTTAAGCAGGCAAACTACTTACTGTTAAGAACAAACCCTCAGATGATACTGGGGGTTTGTTTTTCTACAGGCAGGCCCATTGTAGATTGCCTCAAATCAGTTGTTGGTCAACCATGGCGAGGATGTACTCCAGAAGATAATGTCGGTACCCAAGTAATGCTCGGCATAATCAGTGAATTCCTGTCTGGTAAATGGACTTCTGGTTTTTGGGTTAGTGTAGGTCAATGTAGGTTCCTGTACAGCCATGGCAACCAGATCCAACTTGCCTTTATATTGGTGAAAGAACGGATACGAGTTCTTCATCTGCCCTTTTTTATTTGGCACAATATCCGGCCCACCCAATCCAACCCGGTTTGCCTCAGCAAATGTGAATAAGCGTGACATATATCGATGGTCATTGTTCCATTCACAAGGCCAGAAATTGACATATTGCACCACATAGGATTGTTTGAATACCTTCCTGGCAAAAGTAATATTCTCCATCTCTGCCTGAAAGTATTTGTCACAACTGAAACCTGTCTTATCCCGCTTGATATCCAAATCGATTGCCGTTTCCGGTAAGTTCACCCCCATTACACGTCCATCAAATTGTTCAGCCAGTGCGGACAACAACTTTTGGTATCGCTCCCGTACTGCAGGATTCCACTGCATGGCCACCCATCCCATCCCAACAGGCTTGTTTTCCCCTGGGTTATCGTATTGCGGCACAATGCCACCTTGATAGATCGGACTCTTCATCAAATAACGCGGCACATTTTTGTCTTGCGGTCTGAAGAACCGATCTTGAATTTGAATGAACAGCCTTTTGTCCAAGGATTTCAAATAGGTCAAGTCCCGCTCAATTTGTGAAAAATCGTACTGGTCTTTTTCTTTTTCAAGCGACTTCCAGGTGTAAACAATCTGCACGCCACCAATATCGCTCCGTTTGATCAACGATTCAATTTTTGTCAGATCATCTGAGCCGGTATAAAGAAAATTTTGTGGTGTAGCCGCCTGGATGGATAACGCCATTGCACCAAATACGATACTAATTGATGCATTCACAGGTAATTTATTTTTCATGAATTCCTTAATTCAAATGATGGGTATTCAGTAGAACATACATTACTGAACAGGCCTGCCACAGGGCGTAGATTGATAAAATCTCACATCTTGGTTAAAGGTGTAAGTAGCAATGGTTACTGATATGAAACAACACGACACTCATAGGTTGAATTCGAGCGTTTCGTTGGACGGTGGACACACAAAGTTGGCGCAGGTTCCAAGTTCCGTGTACCGCCTCATGAGGTTTCACCACAGAAATGAGCTGCCTGATCAGGAAACAGCAATCACCGCACCTGGTCTGACAGTTGTCACCAGCCATATCCTCACCATGAATCCAGTACTTGAGCTACATGTCAGGTCAGGCCTGGTACAGCCTGACATCATCTCTTCCACACTTTTTGATCTGATACATCGCGCTGTCAGCACGCTTGGACAGCTCAATTTCAGTTGAGCCATGTTCGGGATAAATGGCGACACCAATGCAAGAAGATATATGCAGGACTTGTCCAGCCAACCGAAAAGGCTGTTTGAGGCTGGCATGAATTTTTTGCGCCACTGCCAACGCATTTCGGTCAGTCTCTACTGTGGCAAGCAAGACGACAAATTCATCCCCACCAATACGGGCCACGGTATCTGACCCACGGACACAGGTTTGCATTCGCTTTGCGACCTCGACCAGCAGTAAATCGCCCGTCGCATGGCCATAGGTATCATTGACAGGCTTGAACTGATCCAAATCGATAAACATGATTGCCAAGCGCTTGTTGTCCCGCTTGGCACGGGCAAAAGCCTGTTGCAGGCGATCGGAAAACAGCGCGCGGTTAGGCAGACCGGTGAGCATATCGTGCTGGGCCATGTGGCGAACGCGCTCTTCCACTTTTCGGCGTGCAGTGATGTCGCGCGTAACACCAAGAATGCCAACAAATTCGCCTGCAGCATTGCGCATCATGGTCGTCGTCACATCCGTCCAGACCGTCCCTCCTCCTTTGCAAGGCTGTTCCAGCTCGCCGCGAAAATCCGGTTCGGGTTCACCATTCTGTAAGGCCCGGAGAATACGCTCCAGCCCAGTTCTGGCAATGACAGCCGATTCTGGTGTGAGGGCCTCTTCAATACTTTGCTTCATCACCTCGGCCGGTGTATAGCCACGCAACTTCTCAACCGAGGGACTGACATAGGTAAATCGCCCGGCAAGATCCATGGTCCAGATCACATCCGTTGCGTTGTCAGCCAGCATACGGTGACGTTCCTCACTGACTCGTAGGGCTTGCTCCGCTTCCTGACTACTCGCCAATGCCTGGGCCAGACGACAATTGATCCGCAGAATATAAAGCGCCACACCGCTGATCAGGATGACAACCCCAGCAGCGATATACAGGCTGGTGAGATGCGTTTCGATACGTGGTGTGGGTTTATACAGAAAACCATCCAGTGGTACATCCGGTGGCAACAGGCCCAGGTTGGCATAGGTATCAGCAATATGACGCCAGCGACCGGGGCTCATATACCCTATCTCGATCAGATCCTGTCGCATCAGATTGGCCATCTGAGCAGCCTCAAAACGCAAGAACTCAACGTTGTAACGCTTGGAGTAGTGTTTGGCGATCAGCCTGGCAATCTCATCCTGATGCGCCATGGCATAGCGCCAGCCACGTAGGCTGGCTTCCAGAAAGGCTTGCACCCGTTGTGGGTGCTGCTTCAGTTCCTGTTCGCTGGTAAACAGATTATCGCCATAGAAATCGATATTGGCATTGCGGGGAGTGTAGATTTCATAGGCAAAGCCAAGACGATCAAGAAAATAGGGTTCGTTGGTAGCATAGGCAGAGATGGCGTCTACATTACCATCCACCAGATCTCGCAGCCGGAAGGTATGCGGGCGCAACGTGACGGTATCGGCGATACCTTGCTGTTTGATATATGCAATCAACTCTTCAGACTGCGGCTCAATCATGATGCGCTTGCCCGCCAGATTGCGGCTGGTTTGCGGGCCCGGCGGCTGGGCCGCGATCAAGACCAGCGGGGAGTGCTGGAAGATGGCGGCCAGCGCAACCACAGGCTTACCGGCATGGCGGGCCAGCAGCAAACCGCTGGTACCCACGCCAAATTGGGCTTCACCACGCAACACCCGTTCGATTGGTCGTTCACCATGCTCGGCCTCGCGAATTTCCACATCCAGGCCCACTTCACGGTAGTAACCCTTTTCCTGTGCCGCGTAATAACCTGCAAATTGAAAAGCATGGAACCACTTCAGTTGCAAAGTGACCTTTTGTGGTGCAATTTCAGCTTGAGCAATATTCAGCCACAGCAACAGACAAAACGCGCCAACACATTTGAGCATGTTGCTCACAATTCGGCGGGATCCACATTCAGGCACGGTTGACATGGTTTCATAGGCGCATTTGCCAAGTTTCGGGCGTAAACCAGGCCAATACTAGCAGTTTCCCTAATGTCCAAGTTATTTTCCAAATGACGGATTGATGTCTACAAAATGGAAAACAATTGAGATATAGATAATCACTATCTTGAGATATGGCCACCGAAAGGAGCCCACACAACAGAGGTTCATCAGGATGCGCCAAACCGCTCGAATTTTTCGGGTGGGGTATTGCCGGGAAGCCATTGACGGTAGATACGATCGAAGGTGCCATCCTGCTTGAGTTCCTGCAATGCACGATGCCAACTGTCGATCAACTTGGGATCAGTACCGCGAGAGAAAGTCAGGTAAAGCCAGTTTTCCTGCAAGGTATACACCTTTTCAATCTGATCGGGATCCAGACCTGCACTTTCCATGATACTGCGCATAGTCAGATTGGCGTTGCACCACACACTGATCCGCTCTGCGATCAGTTTGCGGGCAGCCACATCCGGCGTAGCCGCGGTATCAAGATTGGTAAAACCCTTGGATAACAGCAGCTGTTCTTCCACCGCTTTGTGATACACCCCGATACTTCGCAATTCACGCGCATCCTCAAGACTGCGAATGCGGATGTTG
Organism: Chitinivorax sp. B; assembly: GCF_005503445.1. NCBI lineage: Bacteria > Pseudomonadati > Pseudomonadota > Betaproteobacteria > Chitinivorax > Chitinivorax sp. B. The sequence goes on from NZ_SCOH01000043.1 coordinate 33,112, forward strand.
GTGCCACGCAACGCGTAAAAATCGGTGGTTCCCACCGCAACCGGCCCTAGAAAAGTGAACAGGCTTTCACGCTCTGGCGTACGGGTTACTGTGAACAACACTACGTTTGGGTAGGTAGTCGCCATCGCCCAACCACGTGCCCACGGCACAACCCGGATCAAGTCCGTCTGTTTGAGTTTGGCTTGAATCGCCTGCACGACCTCTACCGCCAGCCCAGCTGGCTTTCCCGCTTTGGAGAAAGTAATGGGAGGCCACTCTTCGGTATAGATCTGCAATGGCGTCACAGCATGAGCGGCATGTGAAACCAGCAGACATCCGGTAAACACCCAAGCCATCAGTTGCGTTGTGCGCTTCATCCCCACGTTATAGCTCACAGACACAAGAACGGCAGGCCGGATTTCAGGGACTAAGTGACTATCGGCAAGCAGTCAAGGAGAATTGAACGTGTTGTAATCTGCAATGAATCACGTATCACTATTGACCAACCGACTGCTTGGCATGTAACTGCACGGCAGCTGCCACGGTTTTCGCTTCGAGCTTGGCCAGAATATTGGCACGATGTACGTCTACGGTACGCGGGCTGATGGACAGTCGCTGACCGACCTCTTTCGAGGTCAGACCTTCCGCCAGGCATGCAAGAATTTCTCGTTCGCGGGTGGTCAGGCGGCTCATCATGCCGGATGATGCATAGGTCTTACCCGCTTCGGCTACATAGCGCTGGTGCGCCTGGTTGAGACGGTCAAGCAATACTGATTCTTCGAGCGGTTTTTCCAGAAAATCCATGGCACCGATCTTCATCGCTTCAACCGCGGTTTTGATCTGGCCTTTCGCCGTCATCATGACGACCGGCATTTTGGGTCTACGTTGCCGAATTGCAGCCAGGACTTCCAATCCACTAATATCCGGCAAGTTGAGATCCAGTAACACACAAGCCATCTCCGGCCATTTTTCAATCAATAGCAGATCATTTCCAGCACCTACCGCAATCACCGGGAACCCGTTGGCCCGCAGCAGAGTACTCAGTGCATCACGCAGTGCGCTATCGTCCTCCACGATTAGCACGGACATGTGACTGCCCACCCCGGAATCACCAACACGGGCTCGTTCGGACTTCATCGCCGGTACCAGTGGAAAGGCACGACAAGGTTTGGTGGCAGCAGACATGGGCAGTTGGATCTCAGTATGACGACATTCATGGATGACCTCGCACGCAGCAGGATATCGGGCGCAATGGTCCGGGTTGGGGTGAATCGTCCAAATGGTCGGTTTGATCGTACCAATGGCGCCGAAGCCATGACTGAAAAGCCTTGCAGCCTGACATGTCAAAGGTAATCCGCTTACGGCGGGTACAATAGGCTCGGCATGTAAATTATGTTTGTGTCATTATATCGATATCATCATGAAAACGTTCGCATGATGGCAATCTGATAAATAACGATTGTTATATATTAAGCCATCATTTTGCAATATAACTCGTAGCGGTTGATTTCTCCATGAGAAGAAGTGATCTCGACACCGGCGATATGACTTGGCCGAGCTATGCCGAACTGTCGGTATGCTGGGCTCAGCATTCTATCGATCCAGAAGGGGTGGGTAATAGCCTGACGGCCATGCAGGTCGAAGCGATGTCGCTTTCGCGACGGGCATTGCTGACCGTCTACCTTGCCAGTTGCTGTTTCGAACTGGGTGAAATCGATGCAGCTATCAATTTTCTGAGTGCCAGCCGTCAATGGAATCCACTACGGTTAGGAGCGCGTATTGACTGGTTACGGCGTTTTTGTGAGGCGAAATTGCTTGTGTGTCGTCAGGACCCAGCGGCAGTCCCCGCCTTGGAAACCCTGAGCCGTTTTCCTGCCAATCAACTGGAAAAAGTCGACCTGGTGTTTTGCCATGATTGGCTGGCACGCAGCCTTTACCAGCAAGGTAATCTGTGTGGTGCACTTAAAGCCGCCTATATTGCACTGGACTGTGCTCAGCAGGCGCAAGCCAAGGCCAGTCTGGGCGATATCGGATGTCGTCTCGGCCTATGGTTCGCACAACATTACCAGTCAATGGAGGCAGTGACGTGGTTGCGGCAAGGATTGTCGCATCTGCAAACGATCTCTACCGGCCGCAACACGCTAACTTATCAATTGGCCCTGGCAGATGCGCTACTGCAAACTCAGCAGCCAAGTGAAGCTTTGCTTGTGTTGCACGCTTGCCTATTGGACCGACCGCCCAGCCATGGGTCGCAGATCAGCCGCGCCCAAGCCTGGTTGATGGCCGCAGAAGCCCACAGTCAGCTAGGGCAGCCTGAGCAAGCCGAACCCTGGTTGCAAAAAGCCACTATGCTTCGCGCCACATCAATGGCATTTCGCCATCGACGCGACATGGGCAAAGCCGAACTTGCACTTTTGAAAGGCGATGCCAGACGCAGTCTGCACATTCTGAAACGATGTGCAACCAACGAGACACAGCCCATCCACACCATCAGCCGATTTCATGACCTGATGGCCCGTAGCCTGGCCATGACTGGTGAATGGCATGCTGCCTGCCTACATCGTGAACGACAACTGCAATCAGCCCATGCCCAGCACCAGCAAATACGGACCTTGCTGCAAGCGGACATGGCTGCCCGTGCAGACTGTGCAGCCATCCGCCACGAACAGGCAATTGTCGCAGTCCGTGGTATGGTGTCGCTTGAACATGATCGGGAATGGCATCGCTTCCTGGCGAGATTGTCGCGGCTGCATATCGGTTCTGAATTCAGTGCCGGCGTTATCCATGAAATGAAACAGCCGCTGGCCGCCATGTTGAGTTATTCACAGGCTGGGCTGCGCTTGTTGCAACATCAGGCCGAACCGGACGATGTCGCGGGGGTGCTGAGCCGAATTCAAGATACGGCTCGTCATGCAACGCAGTTGGTAGAACGCCTGCGTGCCTTTCTGGCCCGCGAGCCACAAGTGGCCAGCGTGTTCAATCTCAACAACTGTGCACAGGATGTCATCTCGTGGCTACGCCCAACCTGCGAAGAGGCCAATATTCGCATCCGCACCTGGTTGTCTGACGATCTGCCTGACGCCTGGGGCAACCCAGTACTGGTACAACAGGTCATCGTCAATTTATTGCGTAATGCCTATGAAGCGCTGGCTGATCACGACGCAGATGAACGGGTCATCGTGGTGGAAACCTACTGTCATGAGAAGCGGCATATCTGTTGCCGAATCTCGGATAGTGGCCCAGGTATTGACGAAGCTCGTCTGCCCCGCCTGTTCGAACCATTCCACACGACCAAAACCGGAGGAATGGGACTGGGACTGAAGATTTCCCGCGCCGTACTAGGTGAAATTGGTGGGGATTTACATGTTGAAAATGCACTGATCGGCGCCAGTATCGTTGTCTCGATCCCACTCTCTCACACTCCGGACGAGGTGGTAACTCTTTAACCGATGGCTGTAGTTGCTGTGCCAGTTCTTTCAATCCAACCCCAACTTGCCTGTTGGATCCTGCTCCTCTGCCTGCTAGGGCAGCACCCACACTTAACACGTCGGTATACGTAAATTTGCGTATTCACATGGCATATTGCATTGGGGAACAATGTCGTGTAGCTACGGGTAGTGTGTCCGTTCGACCAGCCAACCATACATCACACCCGCCCGAACGCGGCTGCGCTTGAGATACAGCCAGCATGAATTCAACAACGATGGCAACACGAACAAGACAGGTCTTTCCAGATACTCAAGGGTGACCTTGCCATCGAATGGCAATCGTAACACTCACCGCTGATCAGCTACCACGGCCTACCAGCAATTAACCAACATCTACGGTACCTAACAAGCACCCAATGGCCGGTGTGGTCAGGTATCACCAACATCATGCAAGGAGTCAAGAACATGGCAATGCTGCCCATGATCCGTGTACTCGCCACGGTATCTGTCATGACCCAGTGTGCACTGGCCATCTCCACAGCGTACGCTGCCCAGATCGGGCAAGTACGAGCAATGGTCGCCCCCACTTGGCAAGAGGGGAATACTTATAATGCCGGTACCATCGTCAGCTACAACGGGCACGACTACAAGGCTTTAGTCACGCATACCGCTTATGTTGGCGCCAACTGGAACCCTGCTTCCACGGCGACCCTATGGCAAGACCTGGGGGCACCCAATGGTACGCCAACACCCACTCCGACCCCAACACCAACGCCCGTTCCAACACCGACACCTATCCCTACGCCAACACCCACACCACCCGCATGTGGTTACCCAGGTTGGGACAACAATGCAGCTTATACCGGCGGACAGCGCGTGTCTTATCAAGGCAAGGGATACGAAGCCAAATGGTGGACACGTGGCGAAAACCCGGCGCAATCGGGTCAATGGGGGGTATGGAAGGTGGTAAGCAACTGTGGCATGCCAACGCCAACGCCAACGCCAACGCCAACGCCAACGCCAACGCCAACGCCAACGCCAACGCCAACGCCAACGCCAACGCC
>NZ_SCOH01000044.1 GCF_005503445.1 Chitinivorax sp. B
AGACAGGTCAACAGCAACATCATAGCGGGCACGCCAACAGGGGGGCGGCACGGTAGCAGGATGGCAAGCAAGAAGCAAATTCAGGTAGTGGGCTCGCTTGGAAAGGTTGTGGTAATTGTAGCGACCTGCACACTGATCGTAGCACTGACCAGATTATCGATCGAGCTACCGGGCAGGATCAGGGTGAAATTTCCAGATAGGGTCACCTGGGAGCGCAGCGACCAAGCTGCTGTATTTCAAGTCGGCTGGTGACCGAGTTCTAGTCTGCTACCAAAACACTCGCAGAAAGTCGGGTTTGGCAAATTATTGTTCTAGCCAGTTCGCTTGGTTGGAAATTGATAGGTAGCATCTGGCTTGGGGGCGTGGTGAAGGCTGAGTCCGTGGAGCGATGAGGTGGTGAGCGAAGGAGCGAGGGGTTGCAATATGTCTATCGCATGCTCAGATACGCGTGATGGCATTGAGTGCCCGTTATTGCAGCGCTCATTTTGTGGGTTGGCGGTGCTGTGGTCTGATCAAGAAAAGCAAGTGCTGAGATAGCATGTTTGGCGGAGGCGGTGAGATTCGAACTCACGGAGGGCTTGCACCCTCGCTGGTTTTCAAGACCAGTGCATTAAACCGCTCTGCCACACCTCCGAAGTGTGTAGGGCTTGTGCTGATAAAGAAGCTTGAGCCCCGAAGCGAGGGGCGCACTATAGCGCAATTTAAATATCTTGCCTAGCCCCTGTCGCTAATTAAGTGCGGTGCATGGGGTGGCTGGCTTGGGTTTTGCTTTAATCGTGGGTAATGATATTGAAGTAAATGGCCGAGAGGTTGCCAATGGCTGAAATTACACTGACAGCAATACTGCCTACCCCAATGCCTGCGGAGATTATGCCAATGGATGGAGCTGCCGGGCTATTGGGTGGGCCGGATTTTGGGGCTGCCTTGCAAATGGCACTGCGCCAAATGCCAGTCGCTTTGGGGCTGCAAGGACCATTGGTGTCGAATGTTGTAATAGATAAGCAATGGTCAGAAAAGGAAAGTTCATCATCGATTGATGCCGCTGCGAACCCGTTGCTTGCGGCATTGATGGCACAGTTTCAGCCAATGTCGCAGCCCTATGTAGATAGGGTAGATGCGTTGCCGGCCACTGTTCAGGCTGAGCTGTCGGATCTGCCTTCAACGACTGATCACACGTTTACATTGGTCGTGGATAGCTTGGCGATGGAAGATGCTGCCGTTCAGCGGAAAATTTTGCCGGATGCGGGTGAGCAGGGGAGCGGATTCCAGGAATCGTTGAATCAATCACAGGCAATGTTGGGCGCGCAAGTAACGCAGCGTTCCGAGATAGGCGGGATAAAGATGGGGCCGCAGGTGTTGAGTGTGGCGGCGCCGATTGCAGATCAGCAAGGATGGTCGAAAGAGCTTGGTCAAAACCTGATCTGGTTGGCAGGGCAAAAGAACCAGATTGCCGAAATGCAACTTAACCCGCCCCAATTGGGCCCGTTAGAGGTCCGAGTGACAATACAGAATGATCAGGCTAATTTACTGTTTGTTTCACCGCACCCTTCTGTGCGTGAGGTGATTGAATCAGCTTTGCCGCGGTTGTCATCCATGTTTGCGGAAAGTGGAATCGCCATGGGTAATGTTCATGTGGGAGGCCAATCTTTGGCGGATCAACGGCAGCATGGTCAGGACCAGTCACGACGTGGCACTGGGCATCGCGAAGAGGCCGAAGTCGAGCCATTATGGCAAGCAGCCACTCTGCCGTGGGGAATCAGCATTCTGGCTTGATTGGGGCAGGATTGGGGGCTTTGGAACGGGCATGCATGACATGCCCGTTATGTATTTAGAAACTACCTAAACAAAGTTTTCGATATAATTGTTTTGTTTTATATTTTGGCAGGGTAACCTGACTGCTGCTAAAGTTCAGAGCAAGAATAAGCGGTTACGTTGGTTTGACACGTGAAACACGCTCATCGAGGTCTCAGGGATGTCCGAAGAAAAACCAAAAAGCAAGAAAATGTTGGTCATCATCATCGCCGTTGTTCTGGTGTTGATTTTGGTGATTGGTGGTGTGGCGGCGGCGCTTTTGTTGAGTGGTGGTTCGTCTGGCGACCATGAGGCGGAAGTTGCTCAGGAAAAGGATTCTTCCAAGAAGAAAGAGAAAAAGAAAAAAGACAAGGAAGCCCCGCCTGTATTTGAAAAGCTTGAAGTGTTCACGGTCAACCTGGCTGGCGAAAGCAATGAGATGCTGCAGACAGAGATCAATGTCGAATTGCTGGACGAGAAGCAAAAGGAGAAACTTAAACCCTACATGCCGAAGATCCGCAATAATGTGATCATGGTGCTATCGTCCAAGCTGGCAGCGGATTTGAAGACTGCAGATGGCAAGAAGAAGTTGATCGATGAATTGAAAGTCGCCATCAATGAAGCGATGGGGGCTGAAGATGATGAAGGCGTACAATCGGTAACGCTGTCTTCCTTTATTTTGCAGTGATATGGCAGACGATATCCTTTCCCAGGAAGAAGTCGATGCCCTGCTACGCGGGGTGACCGGCGAGGAGGATTCGGAAGAAGAGTCCTCCGATGCATCGCAGGTTCGAAATTATGATATCGGCCGGCAGGAGCGTATTGTCCGCGGCCGAATGCCGACGTTCGAGATCATCAACGAGCGTTTCGCCCGTAATTTGCGCGTGGGTTTGTTCAACTTCATGCGCCGCAGTGCGGAAATCTCGGTTGGCCCGGTGCGGGTGTTGAAATACAGCGAATTCATCCGCAACCTGGTGGTGCCCACCAACCTCAACCTGATCCACATGAAGCCTTTGCGTGGCACCGGATTGTTCATCTTTGATCCGGATTTTGTGTTTCTGGTCGTCGATAATTTGTTTGGTTCTGATGGCCGATACCATGTACGTGTGGAAGGTCGGGACTTTACTGCAACTGAGCAGAGAATCATTCGGCGCCTGCTGGGTGTGGTATTCGAGGAATATAAAAAATCCTGGGATCCCGTGTTTGAGGTGGGGTTTGAGTACATTCGCTCTGAGATGAATACGCAGTTTGCCAATATCGCGACCCCTACCGAAGTTGTGGTGACGACGACTTTCAAAATAGAGCTGGGCGCGGGGGGCGGCGATTTTCACGTCTGTTTTCCCTATGCTATGATCGAACCCATCCGTGACCTGCTTTATAGCTCAATGCAGGCTGACCGGCTTGAGGCTGACAATCGCTGGGTGAAGTTGTTATCCAAGCAGATTCAGGCCGCTGAAGTAGACTTGGTCGCCAACCTGGGTACGGCCCCGGTACTGCTTGGTGAAATTCTTGATCTCAAAGTGGGTGATGTGATTTCACTGGAAATCCCTGAGGCGATAGTGGCCGAAGTCGATGGTGTGCCAATATTCGAATGCAAGTATGGCATCAAGAATGGGCAGTATGCATTGAAGGTCGACAAGATTCTCGCGGGTGTGGATCAATTGAATACGGGAGATGATGTTGGCTGAAGAAGATCAACCCGCCGAAGAGCAGGGGCTGGATGACTGGGCTGCGGCATTGGCAGAGCAAGAGGCTGCTGATGCGGCCATGGCTGCCAGCAAGGCTGTTGAGCCGGAAGTTTCGCCTGCTGACATTTTCCAGAATTTCGATGCGCAGCCTGATAAACGCTCTGACCTGCCACCCAACTTTGACATGATCATGGACATCCCAGTCCATATGACCGTGGAGCTGGGACGTACGAAGATTGCCATCCGTAGTTTGTTGCAATTGGCTCAGGGGTCAGTGGTCGAGCTGGATGGCTTGGCCGGCGAGCCGATGGATGTGCTGGTGAATGGCTGTCTGATTGCTCAAGGTGAGGTGGTAGTGGTCAATGATAAATTCGGTATCCGCCTCACGGATATTGTTACCCCGCAAGAGCGAATCCGGCGACTTCACAAGTGATGCGAGCCGGGTCTTTTCTGATTTCCTTTATTCTGCCTGTTTTTGCTTCTGCAGCTGAGACCGGGCCGGTTGCTCAGTCGGCCGGTAGTTTGCTACAGGTATTCCTTGCGCTCGCTATTGTGCTGAGCCTGATTGCGGGTTGTGCTTGGTTGTTGAAAAAGCTGACCCCTGGCGGCTTGGTCGGGGGCGCTGGCATGCGGGTGATTGGTGGTGTCATGGTTGGCCCGAAGGAGCGGGTCGTGGTGGTAGAGCTGGCTGATACTTGGTTGATCTTGGGGGTGACGTCTTCGCAGGTCAATACCCTTCATACACTGCCAAAACCTGCTGATGCGGATCAACTCATCGGCCCCAAAAATGAGGCCCCTTTTGCAAAATGGCTGAGTGGTGCCTTGCAAAAGCGCAATGCCCACGCTGCAGGTGTGAATTCGGTGGATTGATTTTCTGATTGCGGTACAAGGTTTCATCGATCCTGCCGTGCCTGCAATATTCAAATGATTCTTCTGACCAGAGCAGATATTGCCGTGAACCGCTTTGTGCCTTCTTTTCGACATGCTTGCCTGTTGTTACTGCCATGGTTGCTGCTGAGTTGGCCTGTTTTGGCCTGGTCAGCCGATGGATTACCTGCTTTTACCAGTACACCAGCGCCTGGTGGCGGACAGAATTACACCCTGTCACTGCAGGCCATGTTGCTGATTACGGCACTGACGTTCCTGCCTGCGCTGTTGCTGATGATGACGTCCTTCACGCGCATCATTATTGTGCTGTCGTTGATGCGGCAAGCTTTGGGTACGGCGACTACTCCGCCGAATCAGGTGTTGATTGGTCTGGCGTTGTTTCTGACCATGTTTGTGATGGCTCCGGTTTTTGACAGGATTTATGTCGAAGCCTACCAGCCCTTTGCAGAAGACAAGTTGAGCTTCAATCAGGCGGTGGTCAAAGGGGCTGAGCCGCTGAAGCAGTTCATGCTCAAGCAGACACGACAAAAGGACTTGGCAACCTTCATTGAGTTATCTGGTTCGGCCAAACCCAATGGCCCGGAAGATGTGAGTTTGAAAACCTTGATTCCGGCCTATATCACTAGTGAGCTGAAAACGGCATTCCAGATAGGTTTTCTGGTGTTTCTGCCTTTCCTGATCATTGATCTGGTGGTGGCCAGTGTACTGATGTCCATGGGGATGATGATGGTGTCACCCGTTATCATTTCATTGCCGTTCAAATTGATGTTATTCGTCCTGGTGGATGGCTGGACATTGTTGATGACCTCACTCGTGCAAAGTTTTTACACCTAGGAGATCGCCATGACGCCGGAAATGGTTGTCACTCTGATTCAGCGGGCGGTGGAGGTCATGTTGTTGCTTTCCGCTCCAATGCTGATTGCGGCATTGGTGGTGGGGCTATTGGTGAGTGTGTTTCAGGCTGCGACGCAGATCAACGAAATGACCCTCTCGTTCATTCCAAAGCTGATTGTGACATTTATCGTGATGGTATTGGCAGGGCCATGGATGATTCAGCTGATTACCGACTATACCATTCGATTGTTTACCAGCATCCCGAGTTTGATCGGTTAACCTGTCGCGCATGATCCAGTTTTCATCCGATCAGTTGGCTGTCATGCTGACGGCCTTCTTCTGGCCCTTTGTGCGGGTACTGGCACTGATCGGGACTGACCCGGTGTTTGGCAGTCGCAGTATCCCGGCTCCTTACAAAATCGGGTATGCCTTTCTGATCACGTTGGCGATTGCCCCCATGCTGCCTGCCATGCCGGCTGTCAGTCCTTTCTCCGCTTACGGACTATTGGTGATGTTGCAACAAATCATCATTGGTGCGGCAATGGGACTGGTCATGCGAGTGGTTTTCACGGCAATCGAGATGGCGGGACATCTGGCTGGTATGCAAATGGGGCTGGGGTTTGCCATGTTTTTTGATCCAACCCATGGTACGCAAGTACCTGTGGTCTCACAAATTACCTCCTTGTTTGGCATTCTCACTTTTTTTGCACTGGATGGTCACTTGGTTGTGTTGGCGACCTTGATTCAAAGTTTTCAGCTGTTACCAGTGCAGTTAACTCCATTGGGGGCTGGTGCATTTCGAATGGTGTTCAAGTGGGGCGAGCAAATCTTCATCATGGGGGTGACTTTGTCGTTACCGGTGGTGGGGGCATTGCTGGTGGCCAACCTGGCAATTGGTGTCATGACGCGTGCAGCACCGCAATTCAACCTATTTGCCGTGGGCTTCCCAATTACTTTGGGGGTGGGCTTTGCGGTGTTCTATTACTCACTGCCTTATTGGACAGGGGTATTGCGGGACTTCTTCAATACGGCAGTCATGGCCATGCAGCATATCTTGAGGCTGATGAATGGGGCGCCTTGATCGACCGTCGGTCGGTTTGAGTGCTTTGTTTTCGATGTTTTTAGCCGATAATCTGGATATGCAGATATGAGTCTGCAACTCAGACAAGGAGAGCATCATGGCGATCACATTTGATATGAGTACAGGTGTTGTCGAGCGCCGGTACGAAGAGCCTGTCGTCTCCACCACGCCACAATCGTTGCAGCATCCCGATCAATGGACTGGTTTGCAATTGATGACTGTTGCCGAAGCACGTTGGCTTGAACAGCAGCAGGCCAGAGTTCGCCGCTGATGTCAGGCATCCGGCCGATTGATCTGCAAATCGGCCAATCCAAATTGCTGGCCTATGCTCAGGGATGTATGCATGGGCTGGCAGTCATGGCAATTTTTGCTTCACCTCGTCTATCCGTCCCAATTCAAATCTTTTTATTGCTGTGTGTTGTGGCTGGCATCTATCGTTGTTGGCGTGACTGGCATCGACTGGCTACAGATACCATCACGGCCTTGCAAATCTCATCGAAAGATGAAGTGTCGATCAAATGTGGCGAGGGCTGGCAGCCGGTATTGATACTGGGCGATAGTGTAGTAACGCCCCTGTTGACGGTGCTGCAAGTAAAAGGTTCGGACCGTTTGCATTACTTGGTGCTATTGCCAGACCAGCTTGAGCCGGATGCCTACCGGCGCTTGCGAGTATGGTTACGCTGGCGATGGCGCGCGCAACCAGTTGAAGGTGGTGGGGAGGCAATCTAATGCCTCCTGTGATGTGTGCGACACCTAGTGGCCGCACAATAGGTTCCCAGCCAACAGGTATCGCTGAGTATCAAGGTGTCAGTACTGTATTGACTGCTACATCTGCCATGTTCGGGTAGTCTCGGCTGTAATGTAGTCCGCGGCTTTCGTGCCGAGCCAAGGCGCACTGCACGATCAGATCCGCTGTCTGCACCAGATTGCGCAGCTCGATCAGATCGTTGCTGACACGGAAGTGGCTGTAGTATTCGTGAATCTCGTCCCGTAACAGGTTGATCCGATGCTGAGCCCGCTCCAATCGTTTGTTGGTCCGTACGATGCCAACGTAATCCCACATGAATCGGCGTAATTCATCCCAGTTGTGCGAGATGACGATTTCCTCGTCAGGATCGGTCACGCGGCTTTCGTCCCAGTCAGGAATGGTGACAGGAGCGGGGTGTTGGTCGGCCAAGATATCTTCAGCCGTTGCCCGACCCAGAATCAGGCACTCCAGCAGGGAGTTCGATGCTAGCCGGTTTGCCCCATGTAGACCGGTGCAGGCTGCTTCACCAATGGCGTACAGGTGAGGGACATCCGTTCTGCCTTTCAGATCGGTTACCAGTCCACCACAGGTGTAATGGGCGGCGGGTACCACGGGAATCGGTTGCTTGGTGATGTCGATTCCCAGGCTATGACAGTGGCTGTAAATAGTTGGGAAGTGTTCCTGAATGAACTTGGCGGATTTATAAGAAATGTCCAGATAAACACAATCCAGACCATGCTTTTTCATTTCAAAGTCAATCGCGCGAGCCACAATGTCACGTGGCGCCAATTCAGCCCGCTCATCATGCTGAGGCATGAAGCGGGTGCCATCCGGTAAGCGTAGAATACCACCTTCACCACGTACTGCTTCAGAAATCAGGAACGACTTGGCGTGTGGGTGATACAGGCAGGTAGGGTGGAACTGGATGAATTCCATATTGGCTACACGGCAACCAGCGCGCCAGCCCATAGCAATGCCATCACCAGTGGCGGTATCCGGATTGGTCGTATAAAGATAGACCTTACCGGCCCCCCCTGTTGCCAACACGGTGTGGTTGCACGACAGTGACAGAACTTTGTCCTGTTTGCGATCCAGAACATATACCCCATGGCAAGTGTTGTCAGGCAAGCCCAGCTTTTTGCCGGTGATCAGATCAATGGCAATGTGATTTTCCAGGACGGTGATGTTCGGGTGGGAGCGGATTTTGCCTGACAGTGTCTTGATCACCGCTTCCCCGGTTGCATCCGCAGCGTGGATGATGCGGCGATGGCTATGGCCGCCCTCACGGGTTAGGTGAAAGCCTGTCTCGTGGCGAGCATCGCGAGTAAACGGTACACCCAGATTGATCAGCCATTCGATGGCCGCTTTCGAGTGCGCTACAATAAAACGGGTCGTATCTTCATTGCACAGCCCAGCACCTGCCACAAGTGTGTCGTGAATGTGAGCTTCAATTGAGTCCTGTGTATCCAATACCGCGGCAATACCGCCTTGAGCCCAGTTACTGGCCCCGTCCACCAGACCGCGCTTAGTGATCAGACAAACTTTCTTGTGTTCTGCAAGGTTCAGTGCCAGGGTCATGCCGGCTAGGCCGGAACCGATGATGATGATGTCGAAATACATGTGCTTGGTTCTTTACCGAAAATGGTGCAAGGCTCAAGGGTTGGATGAAGTGGGTGCCTGATGCTTGACCACGCTCATGGCGGTGGCGATCAGGCTGCTCATATTGCTCAGGTCACCAGGCAGAATCAGTGTATTGCCAGTTTTGGCGACATTGCCAAAGGCGGCTACATATTGCTCGGCTACCTTTAGATTGACTGCTTCCATCCCACCTGGTTGGCGAATGGTCTGGGCAACTGCATGAATTGCGTCCGCTGTGGCTTGTGCGACCAGGCGGATGGCTTCGGCTTCGCCTTCTGCACGGTTGATGGCCGCCTGTTTATCACCTTCGGATTGATTGATGGCTGCTTGCCGTTCTCCTTCTGATTGCTGGATGGCCGCTTCACGTTCACCGGTGGCAATGTTGATCTGTTCTTGTTTGCGCCCTTCCGACGCGGCAATCAGTGCTCGTTTTTCCCGTTCTGCAGTGATCTGCCGCTGCATGGCATGCAGGATTTCTGCCGGAGGGGTGAGATCCTTGATCTCATAGCGCAATACCTTTACGCCCCAGTTGGCAGCAGCCTCATCCAGTGAAGCTACCACGGTGCGGTTGATGTCGTCGCGTTCTTCGAATGTCTTGTCCAGCTCCATCTTGCCGATGACGGAGCGTAGCGTGGTCTGTGCTAGTTGGGTAATGGCAAGAATGCAATCGCTGGAGCCATAGCTTGCCAGCCTCGGGTCGGTAACTTGAAAGTAGAGGATGCCATCCACAGTCAGTTGCGTGTTGTCTTTGGTGATGCAGATCTGGCTAGGTACATCTAGCGGGATTTCTTTCAGACTGTGGCGATAGGCGAGTCGATCAACAAAAGGAATGACGATATTGAGGCCAGGCTGGAGCACGCCATGAAAACGCCCTAGGCGCTCGACTACCCAGGCATGTTGTTGGGGGACAACTTTGACTGCTTTAACGACGAAGATGATGGTGACGATCAGAAAAACGACCATGGTTTCCAGCATCGGGGGCTCCTTCGGGTTGTCTTTCACTCAATAACAAAGTTGAACCGCGTACATCATGAATGTAAAGAATTGCGGCGTTGGCATGGCCCTGTACCAGCTCTGCATCCCACTCCGAGCCGCGGTAGGCGACCCGGGCATGCCGTTGGTCCAGCCATTGAATGACCCGGACTCGTTGACCTATATCCAGATTCTGTGTAGTGGACGCGGTGTGCCGTGCCTGATGGCGGCGGTATTTCATCAATACCAGAACACCAGCTACGCCAATACTGCCTGCCAGCAGAATCTGATTGATATCGGATAATCCAAGCCATGCTCCCAGCGCAGCAAACAGAAACGCAATGCCTAGAATCAGCATATAAAAAGTGCCACTGACCAATTCAATGCCAATCAGCACACATCCGGCTATCAGCCAGAAAAGATATGGTTGCACGCTTGGCGCCCCGCCTTTATAACAACATTGGTCGATATCTTACGCTGTTGGCTGGCGTAAGCCAAAGGGATGCTTCTTGGTAAACCCTAATGGTGCCTATCGACAAACGCGGATATGTTCGGTTGCCCGGTTGGGCTGCAATGACTTTTCGCGTATGCTTGCACGCAGCCTGGAAGTGGCGGAGCACTAAAATGATCAAGATATGTCGATGTGGTTTGATCGGTTCTGCCACTCACACAGGTGATCGGTGATCAAGTCGTTCAACGCTGTCCCAAGATACGGAGGCGCTATGCACTTGCAGTCAACCCGCTTTGGTGAAATCGAAATCGATCCGGAATCAGTCATTACCTTTCCGGAGCCATTACCTGGTTTCGAGCAGTCCCACCGGTACAAGTTGTTCCACGAAGACAAGCAAAACCCAATTGTGTTGTGGCTGCAGTCAGTTGATGAGCCTGACGTGGTGTTCAGCCTGATTGATCCTGCCACATTGGGTTTGCACTATGAAATCATGCTGTCCGATGAAGAATGTGTTCGCCTTGGCGTGTCCAATCCTTCATCGGTAGTGGTGTTGTTGATGGTGGCTAAGGATGGCGATCGCCTTGATCCTAAGCCTTATGCGCCAATATTGATCAACGTGGAATCGCGTATTGGCATGCAGAAACCGGGCGTAAGGGCCAGTATCGTATTCAGCAATGTGTGAGATGCACACGGATTGCTGTGTGATCCGGTATGATTACGCCCCTCACATGAGGTTTGGTAATTCATGAAGACCACCTTTCTCGATTTTGAGCAGCAGGTTGCCGAGCTGGAAGGCAAGATTGACCAGCTGCGTTATGTGCAAGATGACTCGGCTGTTGATATTTCAGAAGAAATCTCACGTTTGCAGGTCAAGAGCCAAGAGCTCACCAAGTCCATTTACAGTAAGCTGACTCCTTGGCAAATCTCGCAAGTGGCGCGTCATCCGCAGCGTCCTTATACGCTGGACTATGCCAAAGGGCTGTTTACCGATTTCAATGAATTGCATGGTGACCGCGCCTTTTCCGATGACCCGGCAATTGTGTGCGGCATGGCGCGCTTCAATGGTCAATCAGTGATGATCATTGGCCACCAGAAGGGCCGTGATACCAAGGAAAAGATTCTGCGTAACTTTGGGATGCCCCGTCCTGAAGGATATCGTAAGGCTTTGCGTGCCATGAAGTTGGCAGAAAAGTTTGGCATGCCGATCTTCAGTTTCGTTGATACTACGGGTGCCTATCCGGGTGTAGGGGCGGAAGAGCGTGGGCAGTCCGAGGCCATCGGTCGTAATTTGTTCGAGATGTCCAAACTGCGCGTGCCGATCATTGTTACAGTGATTGGCGAAGGTGGTTCCGGTGGCGCATTGGCGATTGCCATCGGCGACATCGTACAAATGCTGCAATATTCGACCTATTCAGTTATTTCGCCGGAAGGTTGTGCCTCGATCCTGTGGAAGAGTGCTGAAAAAGCTTCGGAAGCTGCAGAATTGCTCGGTATCACGGCAAGCCGTCTGAAAACCCTGGGTTTGGTTGACAAGGTGGTGCCGGAGCCATGTGGCGGTGCGCATCGTGATTCGGCTGCCATGATGCAGACAATGCGCAAATCGTTGCAGGACGGCTTGCGTTCGCTGCAAAGTAAGTCGCTTGACGAGTTGATGGATGCCCGTTATGAGCGCTTGATGAGTTATGGTAAGTTCAAGGAAGTTGCCGCTTGATGAGCGGCTCAAACAACACCTCTATACCAGCCTGACTCCCTACACTGGTCGGCCTGTCTCACTTGCATTGAGTGGCGGGATGGACTCAGTGGCGTTGTTCGATCTGGCGGTGGCGGTTGCGCCATCGCTGGATATCTCGCTTTCTGCGTTGCATGTCAATCACCAGATCAGCCCCAATGCCCCAGCCTGGGTTGCATTTTGTCGTTCATTGTGCGCAACGCACGCAATTCCACTAACTGTTGAAACCGTGCGGCTTGACCGACAGGGTGGCCAAAG
The DNA here is from genome assembly GCF_005503445.1 of Chitinivorax sp. B. Lineage (NCBI taxonomy): Bacteria > Pseudomonadati > Pseudomonadota > Betaproteobacteria > Chitinivorax > Chitinivorax sp. B. The sequence goes on from NZ_SCOH01000044.1 coordinate 12,079, forward strand.
CCTGGAGGCCGTGGCGCGCGATGCTCGTTATGCGGCATTCTCTCGCTTGCCGGTGGCTGCAATTTTGTTGGCTCACCACTTGGATGATCAAGCCGAGACGGTGTTACTTCAGTTGATGCGTGGCGGCGGTGTGCGTGGTATGGCGGCCATGCCCGCAGCGCGCTTGCCAGCATGCGCGCCGGCGCTGTTGCGTCCGTTGCTGGCGTGTACTCGCGCCGACCTACAGACTTATGCGGATCAACGGCAGTTGTGTTGGGTGGAAGATGAAAGCAACCTGGATACCCGGTATGACCGTAACTTTATGCGTCATGAGGTATTGCCGTTGCTGATCCGGACTTATCCGCAGGCCAGTCGGGTTTTGAGCCGGACTGCTGGTTTGTGTGCGGAGGCTGCGGAAATGCAGGATGCACTGGCGGAGTTAGATGTTCAGGGTGATCCGCAGTCTGGGTGGCTGTGCGTTAAGGCGCTGCAGGCATTGTCACCTGCTCGTGCCAAGAATGTACTTCGGTGGTTTGTTGCTCGTGCTGGTTTGAGTCTATCGGCATCAATGCAGCAAGCAGTACTGACACAGCTGCTGCATTGTCGGGTGGATGCTGACCCAAGATTAGTCATGGGGGGCTACTTTCTGGCCCGATATGATGGACGAATCTGGCTGGTCAAGTCCGTGGATCTTGATGTGATCTCGGCCCCGATTACATGGCGGGGGGAGCTATTGCTTTCGTTCCCAGCGTTGGTCGGTGAGTTGCATTTATTGCCTGTACATGGCAAAGGTTTGGCCGAGCATTGGCTGCGACAGCCATTACGGTTGCAACTACGACGTGGTGGCGAAGTGCTGCGGCCAAGATTGGGTGGTCCGCGTCGCCCGGTCAAGGCGCTGTTGCAGGAGGCACGTATTCCACCCTGGATTCGGTCCCGGCTGCCCTTGTTATATGCGGGTGAGCAACTGCTGGCTGTGCCGGGGGTGGCAGTAGATGCGGCCGCAATCGCTCGGGAAGATGAACGGGGGTATCGTTTGCGCTGGAACCTGATTGATGCTTGACGGCAGTGTTTCAGTGATCGAATTCAGGTGACAGTATGGGTGACTCGATTGCTGAGGTTAATCCGTCAGCGAAAACCCAATACGTCCAATAGATTGATCAGACTGGCTTGGGTAATGGGTTTGATCAGGATGTCATCAAATCCGTTGGCCAGAAAAGCTTTCTTGTCGGTATCCTGAGCGTGATGGGTATAGGCGACAATTTTGGTGGGATGGCGTTGTTGCTGACGCATTTCTCGGCAAACTTCAGTGCCATTTTTACCGGGTAGGCTGATTTCTATCAAAACCAGCTGTGCAGGGTGAGCGCCATGATACTGCAGGGCTTGTTCATTATTGTGGTTGTCATGAACATGCCAACCCTCCTGTGCAAGCATGGCACGGATCAGTTTTCGGCTGATCGGATCATCGTCAATGATGATGGCTTGCGGTGCAGGGCGGGTTGGCATGGTGTCCGTCATCACGGATTAGCTTGATGAAGAGCTGGCGTTGAGCTGGATGTAATTCTGAATTCCCATCTTGCCTACGAGATCCAGCTGCGTTTCCAGCCAATCAATATGATCTTCTTCGCTTTCCAGAATATCTTCGAACAATTCGCGGGAAATGTAATCCTGCACGGATTCGCAATGTGCAATTGCTTCCTTTAACAATGGACAGGCGGCCAGTTCCAATTTCAGGTCGCACTTCAACATTTCTTCCACATTCTCGCCAATCATCAATTTACCCAGGTCCTGCAGGTTGGGTAGGCCTTCCAGAAACAAAATACGCTCAATCAGCTTATCGGCGTGCTTCATCTCATCGATGGATTCGTGATACTCGTGATCGCCAAGCTTGTGCAGTCCCCAGTTTTTATACATCCGGGCATGTAGGAAGTATTGGTTGACTGCGGTGAGTTCGTTGGTGAGCGCTTTGTTGAGGTAAGCAATAACCTTTTTATCGCCTTTCATGCCGGCCTCCGATGAATGACTTGAGGAATTATTCAAGCATAGCACAAGAAACGGCAACGCCCCGCGCAATGAAGGGCGGGGTTGCTCTGGCTGGGCGCTTGGGTCAGGCGGCGCTGGCGATCATTGGTTCTGCAATCTGATGCAAAGACTCCCTGAGTACCTCTCTTGCATGGCAGGCACACCGTCCACATTGTGTTGCCACATTCAGTTCGTTTCGCAAATCACGCATGGAACAGCAGCCGCCTTCAACGGCTTGACGGATATGGGTATCGGTCACGGCATGGCAAATGCAAACGTACATCTTGAGTGGCCCTCGTTGCGATTGCAAACGATAAAGTTGTTGATAACTATTATCAATAATGAAATTGAAAAAAGCAAGTGAAAACTAGTTGCATTTGCGTTTACCTGGCTGCGTGCCGCTGTGGGATTTGCAACCAGCACATGGATCATGTGATTGCAGTTCCAGTTGGGATAGCGATTCCTTCAATGCGCACACGGATCGGCGGCACGTGACAATCTGAATGTTGTGTTCGTTGGCAAGGTCGCGAAAATGGCGCATCACGTTATGGCCAAGGAAATCGGTAAACAGAATCATGATGTCTGTCCCCTTGGGCAAGCTGGGTAGACGTCGTTGATGTGAGGCGTTACGGCCGCTGATATGGCGGGCAATGTTGATGCCAAAGGCAGCGAGGGTGTCCGGAATGTTGCCAAGGGTATCAGCGCCGACGAGCAGAGCGTTCATGATTTTCTCCTTTGAATGAGAATAATTATCAATAACGAAATAAGCGTTGTCAAGTTAATCCATGCTGATGTCGTTGTTGCCACAACAAGTTGGCCATTCGTTTCATCTGAGAATGAGGTCAGATGGACATGCTGAGCACTATCTGGATAGTTGTTTGGTGAAACTCTGCTGATCTGGCTTAGTCAGAACAAAGCTATCGTGATCTATAGGTAGAAATCTGTTTTATCTTGAATGTCATCGCTATACTTCATGTATTGCATTAGTAATAGCTTGTGAGTATTTGATAAATATATGAATAGAAATAAAACTGGATGGGGTGGAAAAGGCCTAGCATATGGCTTGTTGGCAATATTGTTGATTTCGGGGTGTGCGAGTACGCCTTCTGAGACAAGCCGGAAAAGTGGTGGTCAAGCCGCAGCTTCACAGCGTAAAGCTGTACCACGCGACGTAAAAGTGGCACCCAAAGGTCAACCCTCTGCGGCTGAACGAGATTCAATCCTGTCGCCTCAAGCCCAAGAGGTGGTGCTATATGCATTAGGGCTCTTGAATATCGACTACCGTTTCGGTGGCAAGAATCCGGAAAGCGGATTGGATTGTAGTGGTATGGTCAGCTACGTGTTTGAAGAAGCAGTCGGGATCAGATTGCCACATAACGCAGCTCAAATCGCTCGAGGAGGGCGGGAAGTTGAGCGTGACCAGTTACTGCCTGGCGATCTGGTGTTCTTCAATACTCAAAATCGATCCTACTCGCACGTGGGGATTTACATTGGCGAGAATCGCTTTGTACATGCGCCTTCCACCAACGGCCAGATCAAGGTCAGCAGTATGAGTAACAAATATTTTGCTAGCCGTTATGAGGCTGCACGTCGTTATTTTGATTGATCCTGATCCTTATCACCTGCTATCAGGGTTAAGGTATGAGTTGGCCGATGTTCGCATTGGGTGCGTATGGTTCGATCTTGTCTATATTACCCGACAAATGAGGCCGAGCCAGCGTGCTGGGCAATACGTATTACCGCTTGCGAATGCCGTTGACATATGCTGTTATCCTCGGCATGATGGTTCACACAAAACCGTCAGATATTGCAGATACTGATTTATCCAGTGATGCAGACAAGCGATCAAGGTTGGTAGCATGGTGGGTGATGTGGCGAAAAGGGGGCAATCCCTGCCGTTACTGGCTGATAGCGTATTGACCGGATGGCTGTGAGGAGACAGCAGTGTCAAATGACACCTTGGCCCAAAGTGGGCTTTCTTTTTATCAAGGCGTGAAAACGTTTTCTTATTGTCTGGTTTAAGAGATTTATCCACCAAGTTGGCCTAGGTGCTGGCTACCTTATGGGGCAGGCACTTTCGTGTGTCCCGATAAGGAAGACACGAAGTGGTATCAAGTGTAACGATTGGTTGCATAGCACTAACTCCATTTGCAATCGTTTGCATTTTGTGGAAAACGCGGCACGACTCATTCAGAGGGGCTGCGGTCATTTTGCGTTCAATCTCCGGGAGCACGACACATGTGGCTAAAGCAACGATTCAGTGTGATGTTCTGCCAGATAGCATTAGCGATGCTATCTGCCGGGATGGTCAATATGGCAATGGCGGCACCGGCATTCAATTATGCCGAAGCATTGCAGAAATCCATCTTGTTTTATGAGGCACAGCAAGCAGGTAAATTGCCAAGCTGGAACCGGGTGAAATGGCGAGGGGATTCGCGATTGACCGATGGGCAGGATGCCAGGCGTGACCTGACTGGTGGCTGGTACGATGCTGGTGACCATGTGAAGTTTGGTTTCCCGATGGCGTGGACAGTAACCGAGCTGGCATGGGGATTGGTCGAATTTGGCGAGGGCTATCGAGCAGCCCGGCAATATGATGCCATGTTGAGGAACCTGCGTTTTGTCACCGATTACTTCCTGAAAGCGCACACCGGGCCGAACGAGCTGTATGTCCAAGTGGGCAACGGTGGTATCGACCACAGTTGGTGGGGACCGGTAGAGGTATACCCGAAAGCGGCACCTGCATACAAAATCGACAGTAGTTGTGGTGGGTCGGATGCGGCTGCAGAAACAGCTGCGGCGCTGGCTGCAGCATCCATCGTTTTCAAAGTGGAGGACCCTGTCTATTCTGCCACCCTGCTGACTCATGCCAAACAGCTCTATACCTTTGCGGATACGGTACGAAAAAAATATTCGGAATGCGTAACGGATGCCGCCAGCTATTACAACTCTTGGTCTGGCTATATTGATGAGCTGGCGTGGGGGGCTGCTTGGTTGCATCGTGCCACGGGGGACGCGTCCTATCTGGCCAAGGCCGAATCGTTTGTCACGACTGACCCAAATGGTGGCTTTGGTACAGAAGGGCAAACTGGCTACCTGCCTTACAAGTGGACACATGGCTGGGATAGCAAACACTATGGTGTCTATCTGATGCTCGCGAAGGCCACTGGTAAGCAGAAATACAAGGATGCGATCGAACGCAATCTGGCCTATTGGACCGCTGGGGTACCAGGGACTGGCGAACGCGTCACCTATACGCCGGGTGGTCTGGCATGGCTCGATCAGTGGGGCTCCTTGCGGTATGCAATGAATGCTGCTTTCCTGGCTGCGGTTTACACCGATGTGGTGCAGGATGCAGCTAAACGTCAGCAATACCGGGATTTTGCGCTACGCCAACTGAATTATGTACTGGGAGACAATCCACGTCGGAGCAGCTACATGATCGGGTTTGGCAACAATGCCCCCAAACACCCACACCACCGGACATCGCATGGTTCCTGGGCTGACAGTCAGCAGGTGCCAGCAGATCATCGACATGTGCTGTATGGCGCATTGGTCGGGGGGCCGGACAGCAAGGATGCTTACAATGATGCCATCAGTGACTATACCGCCAATGAGGTTGCCACTGACTACAATGCTGCCATCACGGGCCTGTTGGCCAAGGCAATGCTATGGGAACCGGGAAGTGAGCCATTAGCAAATTTTCCACCGGCGGTGGTACCCACGGAGGATGAGATCTTCGTTGAAGCCAAGATCAATAATGCTGGCAACCAGCATACTGAGATCAAGGCTGAATTGAACAATCGTTCCGGTTGGCCGGCACGGCGAGGTGATAAGCTCAAGTTCCGTTACTACATCGATTTGTCAGAATTCCTGGCGGCGGGGCGCGACCCGGCCAGTGTGAAGCTTACTGTCAACTATAGCCAGGGTGGTACCGCGAAAGGGCTGTTCCGCTGTGGTGCAAGCAGTATCTATTACACCGAAGTTGATTTCACTGGTACGGATATCTATCCAGGCGGGCAATCGGTCTATCGCAAGGAGATTCAGTTTCGTTTCAGCGTGCCAGATAGTACCAACGTCTGGAACCCGGTCAACGACTACTCCTATCAAGGGTTGAATACAGTTAATTTGATCAAAACAGCCAACATCCCGGTCTACGACAGCGGTAAGCGGGTGTTTGGCAAGGAGCCTGCGGAGTGCGGCAGTAATCCCGGCCCCGTGCCGGGGGTACCTGTCGGCCTGTCTGCGAATGGTGGTGTGCGTAAGGTCAATCTGTCCTGGTCAAGTGTCAACGGTGCAACCGGCTACAACATATTGCGCAGTGGCGCGATTGCCGGGCCATTTGTTAACGTGGCATCGTCTACTGACTCCGCTTATGAAGATGGCGGACTGGCAAGCAACACAACTTACTACTACAAGGTCAATGCGTTTAATGCAAATGGGGAGGGTACCAGTAGCATGGTGGTGTCCGTCAAAACCAGTATGAGTGCACCTACCGCACCCGTGGTGACGGCTGCTGGTGCCAGTGGAAAGATCGCAATCAGCTGGCCGACGGTAGCAGATGCGGCAAATTACGATGTGCAACGTGCTGCCAGCGTCAACGGTAACTATACCAATGTCGCAAGCAACCTGACTGTCCCAGGCTATGTGGATACGCAGGTCGTCAACGGCAACACATATTGGTATCGTGTCGTCGCCCGTAATGCCATAGGGAGTGCCAGTTCGCAGCCCGTATCTGCCAAGGCGGGGGAGGTAGTATTACCGCCAGCAACCCCTGCGCTCGTTGCCGCCGCCGGTAACGGCAAGGTACAACTGACTTGGGGTATGGTCGCACGGGCGACTGCTTACGGTGTGCAGCGTTCACCGGCAGGTAGTGGTAACTTCGTGACCCTGGCCACCCTGGCGGCCAGTCAGACCGGCTATCTGGATAGTACCGTGTCCAATGGCACAAGCTATGGCTATCGTATCGTGGCCAGCAACAGCGCCGGCAGCGTCAACTCCAACGTGGTCAACGCTACGCCAACCAGCGGTACAGGTCGTGATACTTGCGTACTAATGCTCAACGCAACGGATGATTGGGGGAGTGGTCAGGTATTGCGGGTGCAACTGAAAAACGTTGGAACTCAGCCTATCAACAATTGGAAATTGAACTGGACTGAGTCGGCAGATTTCATTCTTGTCAACAGTTGGAGCAGCACTGTATCGGTAGCCGGCCGCGCTATCACTGTCAGCCCTGTCAGTTGGAATGCCATTATCGCCCCGGGAAGTGCGGCTGAACTGGGCATGCAGCTGGCCTACAGTGGCAGCCGCCCATTGCCGACTGCTGTCATGGCGGAAGGTCTGTCGTGCAAGGTAGAGGTCATGACGACACGCTGATCAAACTGTTGTTGCTAACCCTCATCAAATGATCGATGGAGGGGTGCCGCAGCCATTTGAAGTGCCTTGCCAAATCCGAACTGGATCGTTATCGGGAAGGCACTTATCTAATCCATTTTAGACAAGGAGCGGTATCACCATGTTGCGTATGACTTCCCCAAACTTGCTGTCGGCAGCACTACTGATGGTCTTCGGTGGTCAGGTGTTTTCACACGGGCTGATTCAAGACCCACCAGCCCGTAACTGGTATTGTGGGGCTGTCACCAAGCCGCACGATGTGGACAATGGCAGTGCCAAATATCCTCAATGTGGCGATGCATTCAAAGTCGACAAAACTGGCAGTTACAACTTCATGAGTGTACTGACCCATGCCCGTGGGCGCAGCGAGGTCAAGCCTCTGCCGCAACATGTATGCGGCTTTGGCAGTGAAACCTGGAAAGGTGGTGCCACCCCGTGGGATCAACCCATTGATTGGCCGACCAGCAAGATTGCAGCAGGAAACCGCAACTTTATCTGGAATGTCTCTTGGGGCCCCCATTTTTCGGATACCGAAGAATTCCGTTACTGGATTACCAAGCCAGGTTTTCAGTTTCAGCAGGGAAAGGCGCTGACTTGGGATGACTTTGAAACGCAGCCGTTTTGCGTGCAGAAATATGATGATACTCAGCCCAATGCCAATCCGAATGTAGTACCAGATAAAGCACAAGCTACTTTCCAAACCCAATGTACGGTTCCAGCACGGCAGGGGCGCCATGTCATCTACGGTGAGTGGGGACGCAACCAGTGGACGTTTGAGCGTTTTCACGGCTGCATGGACGTGGTATTTGCCGGTGGCACCGGTGATGCCGTCAAGTCGCAGATTGACACGCGGCCGGTGATCACCGAGTTTGTCGGCGCGGGCAGCCTGGTGTTGGATGGCAATCGGTCTCAGGGCAGTAACCTCAAGTATCAGTGGAGTGTGACCGCACAACACCCGGGTCTGTATACGCTGGAAAACGCCACGCAGGCTGTTGCCAATCTGAAGTTGAAAAGCCCTGCGGCCAGCGATACGGTACGTATCGGCTTAATGGTCAGCAATGGTAACGCTTCGGACAATAGTAGCTTCGCTTTCACACATAAGCCCGGCGTTGCCTCCCAATGGACTGATCTGGGACAGCTGACCCAGCAAGCACAAATGCTGAAAGTCGGAGATACCGTACAAGTCCGTGCAGTACAAAAAAATGGTACAGACCTCTACCTACCTGCCACACCACTGAAGATCACGGTGGCGAATACGACAGCCAACCGCTGGCCTGTCTCGTTGGCGCAGGCTATCAATAGCGGGGCTGGTGGGCTCAGGATCGGTGTGCTGTCATCTGGGGATCAGATCAATCCGGTGCAGGATGGGGTCGCCAATCGTATTTATGCTGCCAACACCGCCAATATTGCCAGCGCGTTTTTGTTGGTGAAGAGCAATGGCGGTGGTAGCGTAACGGCCAGCTATCAGATCAACAGCGATTGGGGCGCTGGCTATTGTGCGCAGGTTAAAGTGGTCAACAGTACGGCAGAAGATGTCACCTGGAAGAGCCATATCAGCGTCAATGGCAATATTCGCGAGTTCTGGAATGTGGTCTGGTCCCAAGACGGGGATATGGTGACCATTTCAGGTCCGGACTGGCAAAGGGTATTGAAGGCAGGTGCCGTGTTTGAAGCCGCAGGGTTTTGCGCCAACCGGGCAGTTCCTGTCGGCAAGGTGGATTAAACGACATGATTGAACCCGCACCCTGATGATCGTTCTATCAGCGTGCGGGCCACCACAATCAGCTCAGTCGGATGAAATCTTTACTGAATACCGACCGGCTGCGCATGCAAACTTCAAAGCCATTGCGATTGCCATCATCATTGGTGTTGCCTTCAATGCTCTTGAAAGCCTGATCACCCCCGCTGATGACGAAGCCAGTATGGACCCAGTCGGTTTTGCTTGCCCTCACCAGGAAAATGCCGATACCAAAGTTGCCAATATCTGACATGGCAGAATCCGGTACAAACCGGCCAGTCTGTTTGGCAAATGTCGCTAACTGATCGCAGCTGAAGGTTCCGGCAAAAGGTAAGTCTTGTTTCAGCCAAGCGGCGGCCTGTGCGATCACAAAGCTGACAAACCCAGCACACCAAAGCTGTGCTTTTCCTTGCTTACCTCTCATATACAAGCGAACCCAAGGCCCCATATTGTCCCCACCTGCTTCCACCGGGTGGACTGCCAAGTGCTGATGTGCAACAGCAGAAACTGCAGTAGCCAATGAGGTACTTGGTGCAAATGGGAGCGGTACCAGGACCCGTGCCAGTGGCTCGACCAGTTTGCTCCAGGTCGGTGTGTCCACCACCCCGCTGACTGTCAGGCCACATTTTTCTTGAAAGCGTCTGACTGCCATAGCGGTACCCGGGCCGTAGTCACCATCAATGCCGGTACCACAGCCATTCAGTGTCAGCCATTCCTGAATGCGTCGAACATCGTGACCCTTTGCGCCTTTTGCAACAGGTGTATTCATGGCCAATTCAATCAGGCCGGATGCCAATGTCTCATCCATGGCATGCTCCTTTTTTGAAGTTGATGAGTGATGGAATCGTTTTTAGCGACACTGGTCTGAGGGCTTGTCTCCAAAGGCGATCAACTCGGTAGCAGGTAGGTACCGACTACAGAAAAATAGGAGGCCGTGCAATGACAGCCTACCTGGTTGCACGGCAAGGGAAGCCGCGGAAATGAAGATCGGAAAGCGGGGCCGATCGCTATCGTAGTCGGACGGATTGACCGGAATGCGTCAGTTTCGGCTGATCCATGGCGGGCTGGGTCAGCCCAGGTTCGATGGTATGGGAGATGTAGTGGATTGGATTTACACCCGACAGGCAATGTATGGTCAAGTGTCGGTTATATAGCTCACCCCAGTTGATATGGGTGTCGAGCAAGCCATTTGGCGTTGGTAGAAACCAAGTCGTGCTACAGGCAAAAGTCCAATTGTCATTGTGTAATGTGGCAAGACGGTGGCAGGAAGGTGCATGTTGGCGAAGTGATCGGAATTTCATGTGATGCTCATTTTTACAGCAGGATTGCTAATTTTTATTAAGCAATTCACATGCCATTTGTCACGATAATTTGTTTATTCTCTGCATTCGGACTTTGTAAATTTAACACCTGATTTTTGTTGTGTCTGGTTATCCGGATCTTAAAAATAAGCATCGTAATAATTAATATTGTAATGTGTATAAATGAATAATTTGGAGGTGTGTAAATAAATCCGACATTTTACGGGTGATTATGATGGATATTTTTTACGTAACAAGGCATTTTCTTCGGTGTGTATAGGCTGGGATTGTATCTTCCTTGTGTCGGTTTGCTTGACAGTCAGAGCTTAAGGTCAATTCGACAGGCCATTCTGGCGTATGTCTGTTCATGGGTATTCATTTCATTTCATGAAAGGAAGCGATGTATTAGATTTTAATATCTATGTGAATATTTAAATGTTGAATGATTGTTTCGAAATATTAATCGTGTTTGTTTTTTTTATTGAAAAAAATAATGCATTAAGTTGAATGGCGGTGGGTGGCGGATTGCAGGTGTGTTGACCGGTATGCCAGGTGTTCATGCCGTTATGCAAGCTTGTGGCGGGCAAATGTTGCACTACGATTCTTAAAGGCAAATCTACTGAGAAGAGAGGGCAATATGAGTACCAAAGCAGGGCTTCCTACAGAGCGTTGGGCACGGGATTATGTGTTCGACGTGTTAAATCAGTTGGGGATTCACTATATCTTCGGCGTGCCGGGTACCAACGAAATCCCAATTATCGATGGCACGTCCTATCCCGAAAACGAGGTTGAATACATCGAATGTCTACATGAGAACATTGCACTAGGCGCAGCCATGGGCTCGGCACGAATGACCGGCAAACCGGGGGTGATGCTGGTGCATATCACGCCGGGCATTGCCCATGCGATCGGCAATCTGTTCAATGCTTGGCGTTCGCGTATCCCACTGGTGGTACTGTGCGCGCAGCAACAGAATGAGTTGGTGACACAAGAGCCGCTGCTGGCGTCCAATCTGGTGGATCTGGCCAAACAATATACCAAGTGGGCTCATGAGGTGCGGGCACCGGAAGAAATTCCCCTGGTATTACAACGTGCTTTCAAAGAGGCCATGTCACCACCCAATGGGCCGGTGTTTGTCTCCATTCCGTGGGAATACACGATGCGCCGCATTGGGCCAGACGACCGTGTGCCAGGTATTACCCAGATTTCCTCACACTTTACCGGCGATGCTGAATCCATCAAGCAATTAGCACTGCAATTGGCCCAAGCTAAGAACCCGATTATTGTGGCAGGTGATGCGGTGGGCTATGCCAGTGCCTGGCCAGAGCTGCAACAACTGGCTGAACTGGTTGGTGCCCCGGTGCTGTTGCAGTCGTTTAGCAGTGTGGCGAATTTCCCTAACAATGATTACCACTGGCAAGGTGAACTGCCAACCTCGCAAAGCGGCATGCAGGGGGTGTTCAAGGATCATGATGTAGCCTTCCTTTGTGGGTTCAGCAATCAAGCGCAGATTACAATATTCAAATATTCAGATGGTCAGTTGATTCCGTCGAATGTCAAGCAGCTTTATCTCACCAACAATACTTGGGACATTGGCAAGAACTACTTCGGCGAAGTGGCGGTGTTGGGTGACATCAAGGCAACTTTGCCGCTGATCAATGACCACATCCGTGCCAATCCACCAGCCGGTGCCGGTGATCGCAATACTCACCTACGCAAGTTGGATGCAGAGCGTCGCGTCGCCTGGGATGGCTATTTGGCGGATGCGCTGAAGCAGGATCAGATCTGGTCGGTGGTGATTGCCGATGCCTTACGTAAGGAAATTGCCGATCGTGGCTTGAGTAAACAGTTTGTCTATGTGCACGAAGCAGTGTCCGATCCAGCCCCATTCCAGTATCTACTACCGTTGGGGACAGAATCGGCAGCACCGATGAGCTATTACTGTGTTGGTGGTGGTTCGCTGGGGTGGTCAATGCCGGCATCGCTGGGTATCAAACTGGAAAGTCAGGGTGCACAGGGGATCGAAACCAAGTTGGTGGTCAATGCGGTAGGTGACGGTTCATCACTGTTCTATCCACAATGTTGGTGGACGGCTGGGCATCGTAACTTGGCGGTGCTCTACATCATCACCAATAATCATGAGTACCACACCTTGCAGCAAGGCTTGGTGCAGGTAGTACAAGCTTATGGTGATTCACCGGGTTATGGATGGTATCCGAAGACAATGGATCCACCCTACCTGCGCATTCGCGATCCAGCACCGGATTATTTGGCATTGGCCAAAAGCCTGGGCGGGGTCGATGGCGAAGTGGTCGACCATCCCGAAGCCGTACGGGCCGCAATCCGTCGTGGTATTGACTATGTTACCCAGCAGCAGAAGCCATTTCTGCTGGATATGCGGATTGCCCAGGACACCCCGGCGCCACCGTCGACTGACCTGGCACAAGGCGCCAGTCGAAAGCGTATGAGTGCTCAACCACCGTTGAATGTGTTCCACCAATCGGTGAAATCCAGTGGTGTGGTTGGCAACAGTTCAGTCATTTTCTGATCAAGGCATTCAAACGGGACGGCCGGGTACCTGTTCTCGCCCACATGGCGAGAACAGGGGAGATGGCGGTACCCGCTATCGGGCAGGTCTGCAGTGGCCAGCCCGCATCCATTTTGACAAGGAGACCACAGCATGGCCGACGAAAGCATGGAAGTTGCGGTAGTAGGTGGCGGGGTATCAGGTGTCTATAGTGCGTGGCGGCTGAAGCAGGCCAACCCAAGCCAGAAGATTGTAGTATTTGAAATGAGCGACCACATCGGTGGGCGGCTGTTGTCAGTGCGTCCTCCAGATGTGCCGCACATGGTTGCCGAGCTGGGCGGCATGCGTATTTTGCCGGCGGTACAACCGTTGATCACCAAGCTGATCGACGTGTTGAACAATCAACTACCCGCAGATCAGCAAATCACCACTTATGATTTTCCTGTCGACAAGCCGCAGAACATTGCCTATCTGCGCGGTGTGTACCTGCGTTTGTCCGATTTTACGAGTGAGCCGGACAAGGTGCCGTACCAGTTATCCTTCCTGGATCGAGGTGAAACAGCAGGCGGTATTATCGTGAATGCGATCGAACAGATCGTACCGGGTATTACGTCGCCAGATCTGACGGAAGAACAGCGCCGACAAATGGTGCAGGAGGCTACTTTTGAAGGTGAGCCACTCTACCAGCAAGGTTTCTGGAATGTGCTGATGCGGGTGATCAATGGCGAAGCTTATCAACTGGCGCTTGATGCTGGTGGATATGACACCACCTTGACCAACTGGAATGCTGCGGATGCCATCCCCTGGTATTTGTCCGATTTCGGTGTAGACCCGCAATACAAAGGTTTTACCAATGGATTTCAGGAGGTACCGAAGTCTGTTGCCAATCTATTTACTCAAGCCGGTGGTGAAATTCGCCTGGAAACAACGGTTTCGAATGTGAACTGGGTAGATGGTGCATTCGAATTCTTCGCCGGGGCTCAAAAAATTCGTGCCAAGACGCTGATTCTGGCGATGCCACGCCGCTCGATCGACATACTCGCGCAAAGCAGCCCATTATTGACCGAATTCAAGAGTTTGACCTCCACGGTGACGCCTCGGCCATTGTTCAAATTGTTCACGACTTATAAAAGCCCATGGTGGCGTAATGCCGGCTACACGCAGACTCTGCCGGATGGCACATCAGTGTATCTACCGGTGGAAGCGGGCCGGACGGTGACTGATTTGCCGGTACGTCAGGTCTATTACTGGCCCAAGGACGACGGCCAGCCCGCAGAGCAAGGCCCTTCCATGTTGTTGGCTAGCTATGATGATGGCAACAACACAGGTTTTTGGGACGGTCTACGGCCGCAACGTCACCTGCCGAAATCGGCAGGTCAGCATGTTGCCAAAGTGGCAGCCCCATTCTTGGGCACCCACTATCACCTGCGCAATGAAATGGAGTGGTTCCAGTACCAGGCGCCGGTGAAAATGGTGACGGAAGTGACCAGTCAATTGTCCACCGTACACGGATTGATCTATACCCCGGAAGTTGCCAATGCCGCCTTCCGTGACTGGGGTGATGACCCGTTTGGCGGTGGCTGGAACAGCTGGAACATTGGCGTGAAGAGTTGGGAGGTGAAAGAGCGGATCATCAAACCGTTGGATCAGCTTCCCTTGTATATCTGCGGTGAGGCCTATTCCGATGCTCAAGGATGGGTTGAGGGGGCACTGCAGACTGCAGACATGCTGCTGGCGAAATTTGGAATTGCACCGTTATAAATTTCTACATCATTGTCAAACAACAGCCGGGTACCATACCCGGCTGTTGTTTTATAGCGGCAGAAAAACCTGACATGAAGCTGAATGCACAATGACGCATGCGTAAGGGGTAAATAGGTGACCTGATCGGGGCGGAAGCAGATGATGTTACCCATACCTTGGCAAAATGGGTCAGGTTTGAGCAAGGCGTTGCTGCCATTGATGCAATGATGGCCGGGTTGCCGATAATTTCTAGTTCATTTGGCTAGGCTGCCACTACGCCTTCACGCCAGCTGGCAAGTTGACATGCAACCATTAACATCTTGATCTGGATCATTCCCGATTGAAGACGAGGTGTGTGATGAGCCGCAGCAAGATCGATCTGCACGGCATATTGTCGAATTTGCCGCTGTTCAAAGAGCTGGCCCACAACGAAATTACTGATTTTGTCCATGCAACACGCGAAATTCGTGCAGAGCGGGGTACGGTGTTGTTCCAAAAAGGGGACCCGGCAACCGGCCTATGGGTGATCGTGTATGGCCAGGTGAAACTTGCATTTCCGTCTCCCAGCGGGGCGGAGAAGGTATTGCAGATATTTGGTCCGGGACAAAGCTTTGGCGAAGCGGTGATGTTTCTGGAGCGACCGGCGCCAGTCTATGCCGAAGCACTGGTGGATAGCCTGATACTGCACCTGAACAAACAGGCGGTATTCGATGCGTTGTCGCAAGACCCGACCTTTGCACGACGCTTGTTGGCCGGCTTGTCGATGCGGCTGCATCAATTGGTACACGATGTGGAGTCATATAGTCTACGGTCCGCGGCGCAACGCGTGATTGGTTATCTGCTGCAATGCGACCACGATGAAACCGCCACCGAAATCACCATTACGCTGCCTGCCACCAAAAATGTGATTGCCTCGCGCTTGAGCCTGACACCTGAAACCCTGTCACGCATTTTTGCGCAGCTGACCCATGAACAACTGATCGACGTCAATGGCCGTGACATTACCATCCGTGATGTGCCTAAGTTACGGGCATATCAGTAGTATTCCTAGTATGTACGACATCGGTAAATTGACGAGGGTCAAGCTTCTTCGCCGTATTTCCCGCTACAGTCGGCCGCAATGCAATTGATATCCCACCTGCTTGGCATTGGGAATCAACCATGACTAACAATACGCTGGAGGAATACCTATGCTCGCCTGGTTACCCAAGCTTGGCCTACCTACGCTGACCATCAAAGGACGGTCCCTGTTACCCATTGTTCAGGGAGGGATGGGCGTGGGCATTTCCGCTCATCGACTGGCTGGCAGCGTGGCGGGGTGTGGTGCGGTTGGCACCATCGCCAGTGTCGATCTGCGTCATCATCATCCCGACTTGTTGTTGCGAAGCAAAGGATGCCGCGATCCGCAGCAACTCAATCAACTGAATCTGGAAGCGCTTGACCGCGAGGTCAGGATGGCGCTTACCGAATCGTGTGGGAACGGTATGGTGGCTGTGAATGTGATGAAAGCCGTCGATGCTCACGCCGATTATGTTCGCCAGGCATGTGAAAGTGGGGCGCATGCTGTGGTGATGGGGGCTGGCCTGCCGCTTGATCTACCGGAAATGACTGCTGATCACCCACATGTGGCCCGTATCCCCATTTTGTCTGACGTCCGCGGGGTGGCCATCGTGCTCAAGAAGTGGCTGCGCAAGCAAGTGTTGCCTGATGCCGTGGTGATTGAACATCCACAATGGGCGGGCGGCCATTTAGGGGCAGCACACAAAGAAGATGTCATGGACAGCCGCTTCAATTTTGAAACCGTGCTGGAAGGTATCGGCAACCTACTGCGCGAATTGGGTATCGAGCGCGAGCGTATTCCCTTCATTTGCGCAGGTGGTATTTACCGCCATCAACAGGTACGCGATCTGCTGGGAAGAGGTGCCGCCGGGGTGCAACTGGGCACAGCCTTTGCTGTCACAGAGGAGAGCGATGCCCACCCGAATTTCAAGAAAGTTCTGGTAGAAGCCAAACAGGAAGAAATCGTCGAATTCATGAGTGTGGCCGGCTTGCCTGCACGCGGTGTGGCAACACCATGGCTGAAAAACTATTTGCGGCGAGAAAGTCATTTGCAAGCTAAAGCCAAGTGCGATACTGAAAGATGTACCCAAGGCCTGCATTGTTTGACCGCCTGCGGGTTGCGTGATGGATTGAGCCGATTCGGCCAGTTCTGCATCGATACACAACTGGCTGCAGCTTTGCGAGGCGACGTCAGTAAGGGCCTGTTTTTCCGTGGAGCAGCGCCCCTGCCTTTTGGCGACAAGGTTCGGTCGGTGAGGGAATTGATTGAGTACCTGCTGACTGGGTGTGATCCCCAGCCGGCAACCTAGATTTGGAATACATAATAAGAAAGCCCGCATGATCGGGCGGCACGCTGGAGTAATACATGATGAACGTACCTGAATTGTTGCCTGCGCGACGGCGGTTGACAGTAAAGATTGTCGGTCTGTTGATGGCATTCATGGTGCTGGCACTTTGCGCAGTTGGGTCAACCTTACTGTTGTCCTGGCAGCTGGAAGGTGGCTCAGCTGCGATCAACGATGCTGGCAGTCTTCGTATGCGTTCTTACCGGGTATTGGAACTGGTATCGCGTGCCCGGATGACTGAAGATGCCAAGCAATTGCAGCAGCGTATTGCCACCGAGATTTCGGTGATCGACGCCATCTTCAGGACTTTGCATGCTGGTGACCCGATCCGTCCACTGTTTGTACCGGGTACAGAGCCGGTCTTGAAGCAATTGGCCGTGACCTATGACACGTGGCGTTCGCAGATTCGGCCTGCATTGATTGCAGATGATTTGTCGCTACCTCAGTTACGGGATCAGATTGAACGGTTTGTTGAGCATATCGACAATGAAGTGCACCTGATCGAGCATGAGAACTCGCGTCGTACCACCTTTTTGCGTGCATCGCAGATGGGGTTGATTGCCCTGGGGGTAGCCAGTACGGTCTGTGTCATCTATCTGATGTTTCTGATCATCATTCGCCCCGTCAATCGTTTGCAGTCGGGTATTCAGGCCATGGCTAATGGCGATTTAGGTGTGCGTGTGCCGGTGGAAAGTCAGGATGAGTTTGGTCAATTGACCGATGGATTCAACCAAATGGCCGCTCGCTTGCAGGATGTGTACAGCACGCTGGAGCGGCGCGTCGAGGAAAAAACACTGTCACTGGCCGAGAAAAATCGCGAGCTGGAAAGTCTTTACGAAATGACAACCTTCCTCAACCGTCCAGGAAGCGTGGAGGAATTGTGCCGTGGTTTTTTGCAGCGGGTGATGCGCATTTTCAGTGCTGATGGCGGGATGGTCAGGGTGGCGGACCCGGCCAATAGCAATTTGCATGTGGTGATTCATGAAGGTTTGTCAAAGGAGCTGGTTGGTCAGGAGCATTGTTTGAACATTGGTGATTGCCTATGTGGGGAGGCGGCCAGGGATGGTGTGTCGGCTATACATGACATGCGTAAGGTGCAACTGTCCAATCGCGACATCAATTGCAAAAAGGATGGTTTTGTTACGGTTTCCATTTTTCAAGTGATGAGCCGTCATCAGCCAATCGGGCAGTTCAACCTACATTTTCGTCAACCCTATGCGTTTTCCCCGCAGGAAATCCAATTATTGGAAACCGTGGGTCAGCATTTGGGTGTAGCGATTGATAATCGTCGTATGGCTGCCCGTGAACGTGAATTGGCGATATCGCGTGAACGTAATCTGATGGCTCAAGGCTTGCATGACAGTATTGCGCAGGGACTGACTTTCCTGAATCTACAAGCGCAAGTGCTGGAAGAAGGTATCAAACGGCATGACTGGGCGGAAGTAAGCGACACGATGCCATTGATTCGCGCTGGTATTCAGGAAAGCTACGAGGATGTGCGTGAGCTGCTGTTGAATTTCCGGACCAAGTTGGGACAGGAAACCTTACAGGATGCGATTCGTATTACGCTGGAGAAATTCCAGCGACAAACTGGTGTCATTACTGATTTTCTGCAAGACGGTTTTGGGGCACCTTTGCCGCCGGAACATCAGTTACAGCTGCTGTTCATCGTACAGGAGGCACTATCCAATATCCGCAAGCACGCCAAGGCGCAGCATGTGACCGTTCAGTTGAATGATGCACAGGATCTGGAATTGATCATCCACGACGATGGATGTGGTTTCGATCCGGATGTGGTCAAGGCCAAAGGTGAGTCTCATGTAGGGCTCAGCATCATGCGGGAGCGGGCACAACGGATAGGCGCATTGTTGGAACTGAATACTCGGTTGGGGCAAGGGGTCACTTGGCGGGTATGGCTGTCACGAGAACAGCGTATGGCTGCTTGAATAATATGAGAGGGATCGGATGTACCACGGAGAACGCCTGAATAGCATCACCCATCTGGTTGGCGCGGTATTCAGTGTTGCTGGCATGGCCATTTTGCTGACACTTGCCGCGCAACAAGGCGATATCTGGAAACTGGTCAGTTTCAGTGTGTACGGCAGCATGCTGGTGCTGCTCTACAGCTTTTCGACGCTGTATCACAGTCTTCAAGGGCCGCCCAAGGCTATCTTCCAGAAACTGGATCATGCTGCCATCTATTTGCTGATTGCTGGCACCTATACTCCGTTTACCTTGATCACTTTACGTGGCCCGTGGGGCTGGGCACTGTTTGGTGCCAACTGGGGCTTGGCATTGATCGGCATTGTGCAGGAACTGTGGTTGGGCAAGCGAACTCGCATTCTGTCGCTGGTGATCTATTTCATCATGGGCTGGATGGTACTGGTCGCAATCAAGCCACTGACAGCAGCATTGCCCACAGGCGGCTTGGTGTGGCTGACACTGGGTGGGCTGCTTTACACGGTCGGCATCGTTTTTTATGCACTGGATGATCGCATGCGCCATGCCCATGGTATCTGGCACCTTTTTGTACTGGGTGGCAGTGTGTGCCAGTATTTATGCATTCTCTTTTACTTGGCGTGACATTATGAGCAAACCGATTCGTATTCTGCTGGTCGATGACCATACCTTGTTCCGCAGTGGTATCAAGGCACTACTATCTCGCCAGCCGGAATTTGAAATTGTCGGCGAGGCATCGGACGGGGTCGAGGGGGTGAAACGTGCTGTCGTACTTCGGCCGGATGTTGTGTTGCTCGATTTGAACATGCCCGGCTTGTCCGGTATTGAGGCGGTACAATTGATTGTGCAGGATGCACCGGATACGGCTGTGATCATGTTGACGGTATCGGAGGATGCCGATGACCTGGCTCGCGCATTGAAGGCGGGTGCACGGGGCTATCTATTGAAGAATATTGATGCCGATTATTTGAAACAGGCCATTCAACGCGCTGCAGCGGGTGAAGCGGTGATGGCTGAGGCGATGACCAGTAAGCTGATGCAGCAGTTCCGTACATTGTCTTCGCAGCCGGTGGTAGTGACGGAGAAGGAAAAACTGACACCTCGCGAGCGAGAGATACTGTTGTTTCTGGCTCGCGGTGAAAGCAACAAGGAGATTGCCCGTGAGTTGAATGTAGCGGAGAGTACCGTCAAGATCCACGTACAGAACATCTTGAAAAAGCTCAATCTGACCAGCCGTGTACAGGCTGCTGTATATGCGGTGGAGCACGGTTTGAACCTGAGTAGTGGAGCCAATGGATGAGCAAGTCAGGTAATACATTGCTGAGCGAAATCCCCACATTGGATGAGCCGTTGGCAATGTTGGCGGCCTGTCACGGCAGGGTCAGGGCATTTTGCAACACTTTGCTTCGGTTGGCTGACTACTTGCCGGAGCATGGGGCAGATCAACAAGCTCAACAAGCTGCACGCAATATCCTGCGCTATTTTGATGTGGCTGCCCCTAAGCACCATGCAGATGAAGAGCAGGACTTGTTCCCTGCTTTGATGTATGCCCTTGCTGATCGCGACGACCCTGACGCGGCTGCGTTGCGCACGACGATTGCGAGCCTGTTGGCCGAGCATGTCGAATTGCATGGTTTATGGCTGCAATTGCGCACACCGTTAATACAAATTGCAACTGGCAAATCTGCAGTTTTGCCAATGGCCACTACCTTTGCCAGCCGTTATCAGGCTCATGCTGATCAGGAAGAGGCTGAGGTATTTCAGGCTGCTGAATTGTTACTGGATGCAGAAATGATAGAACAGATTTCGGGTGCCATGACCACCCGTCGGCGCGATTGAATCCCAGCGTGTTGTTTTGCAGCAATCTGTTTTTCTTCTCAGCAGTTATATTGCCTAATTTATATACTGAAACATCTCCCAATTTGCCGAGGGTTGTGTCGTGGTGGTGTGGCGACATGTAATGCGATGGGTAATGCTGGTGTTTTCCTTGCTGGCGGGATTGCCTGTGGCCGGGGAAAGCTTGCTGGTGGTACGTGGAGATGGCGATTATCCACCCTATGAAAGTATCCGGGGTGGCAAATTGTCAGGCAGTAATATTGAGCTGGTCCAAGCTGCGGCGGCAGAGGCAGGCTATCAGCTGGAGATCCGCTCGGTTGCGTGGACCCGTGCCTTGGAGATGGTCAGGCTGGGGCTGGCCGATGCCGTGACCTTTGTAAGCAAGACGGTGGAGCGTGAGGCTTACATTCTTTACCTACCAGACAATATCTTGACGCCGATTACTTTTGGTCTCTTTGGCAAGGCTGGTGGTAACTGGCCCAAGGAGTGGGGTGGTGATCTGACCAGATTGAAAGGTTTGCGTATTGGCACATTACGTAACTACGCCTATCCGGAAGTATTTCGTCAGGCTGATTTCTTGAATCGTTTCGAAAGCCCTGGCGACAATACACTTTTACTGAAAAATCTATTGGCCGGGCGTGTGGATCTGGTGATATCGGATATCAACGAGTTTCGCTTTGCTGTCAGTCAGGGCAAGGTGCATGACCAAGTGGTGGAATTACAGCCAGCCTTTCCCAGTACGACGGCTTACCTAGGTTTCTCGAAGGCTCGTGGTGGTGAAGCCGCCAGCCGTATTGCTGCTGCCATGGCAACACTGAGGCGACGTGGCGACTATCAACAGATTCTGCAGCGCCATCAGAACCCTTGAACTGTAAGAGCGTGAGCGGGACTGCTTGATACGTATCAAGGCGAGTATCAATCGGCAAATCTATGCTGGAAGCAATTCATTCTGGATTGTTTCATGATGAGCATCCGCGACTATCTTTCGGCCGATCACCAACGTTGTGACGATTTTTTCCACCATGCGGAGTTGGCAGCCAGTACGGGACAATGGCCTGCCTGTATCAAACAAATGACAGCCTTTCAGCAGGCTTTATTGCATCATCTTCAGCTTGAGGAAGAGAGTCTGTTTCCAGCATTCGAAGCGGCGACAGGGGTGCAACATGGCCCAACTCAGGTGATGCGCATGGAGCATCAGGATATGCGCGGCTTGGTGTCGGATTTGCTGCTATCAGCGCAACAACAAGATATGGATGGTTTCCTGGGATTGGCTGATACCCTTCAAATCATGATGCAGCAACACAATCTGAAGGAGGAAAATGTATTGTACCCGGCTGCGGATCGGGCGCTTGCAGCCGATGCTGGTGAATTGATGGCTACGTGGTCGACAAGAGTATGCGTATGAGCCGTGAGCGTTTTCTGGATGTAGCTTGGCTGGAGCCGCCTGAGCCAATGGAGCGTTCACTGACCGAGCTTGAGAGCTTGACCCGTGATGAAGTCCTGGTCATGCGTATCCATCGTCAACCTTATATGCTGTTCAATATGCTGCGTCAGCAAGGCTATACCTATTCGTGTGAGCCTACCCCAGATGGCTTGTTTCAGGTACGTATCACTTTACCTGTAGCCTCGCCTGACTAGCACACGACACCATCTATCATGCCTGCGGCCCCTTCTTTTGACGCGGCTTTACCTCTCAACGTATCACTGCGCTTCTTTCTGACTGCTCCCTTGTTTGGCATGTTGGCAGCCATCTGGTTCATGATGACCGGGGCCGAGATCATGTTGAGTCGATGGCATCCGGCTACGCTGGCTTGGGTTCACCTGCTGACACTGGGTTTCATGCTGCAGACTATGGTGGGTGCCGTGTTGCAATTACTGCCGGTCGTGGCCGGCGTCCGTTTGCCATCTCCTGTGCGACTGACCGCGTTGATTCATGGGTTGCTGGTCATTGGTACTTTGACATTAGCAGCTGCTTTCTACTGGCCAAATGGCGGGCTGTCGATCCTGGCTTGGGTAAGTCTGCTGTTGGCGTTTGCAATTACCCTTGCCATGGTTGGCTATGGCTGGCGGGCCACGGGTGTGCGCGACGATACTGCAATTGCCATTGCGATGGCCGTGCTGGGTCTGATCGTGACGATTGGACTGGGGAGTATGCTGTTCGGCTATCGAAATGGCTGGTGGTCACTGAAGTGGATTGGTATGACGCGACTGCATGTTGCTTGGGGATTGGTGGGTTGGACCGCCATGCTGGTGTTGGGTGTGGCCATGACTGTTGTGCCGATGTTCATTGGCGCACGTCGATTGCCTGTATGGCTTGAACGACTGCAAGCGCCGATATTGCTGTTGATGCTGGTGCTGTGGAGCCTTGTACAATCGGGCTGGTCAGGCAGGTTAGCTCAAGCTATGGTGGCGCTAGTGATGATTGGGCTGGCTGGTCGGTGGCTATGGGCCATTGCGAAAAGTCGTCGTCCGATAGATGTGACTCGCCGCTTCTGGCAGCTTGGTTTGCTTTCATTCATGTTTGCCGCAATGGTATTCAGCTTATCGTTGCCAGGTCTGAATCCAGCCACCGAGCATTGGATGCTTGGCGTGTTGCTGATTGATGGTTTCGCAATTTCCATCATTTGTGGCATGTTGTACAAGATCGTGCCGTTTCTGGTTTGGCTGCATCTTACCCAAGCCAGTCAACGCCGTTTTGCGGTACCCAATGTCAAACAGCTGATGCGGACAACCACTGTGGTTTGGCATTGGCGGCTGCATTTGGTTTGCCTTATGTTATTGCTGATAGCGCCGTGGTTGGAGCGTTGGGGAAGGTTGATTGGGCTACCGTTGTTGGCAGCCCATATGCTGCTCGGGTGGAATCTATACTATCCTATTCGCCGATATCGCTCGGCACTCTTGGTCATTCGGTTGGCCTAAAGTTGATTGGACGGGGTGGACCACTGTGTCAGATCGATCTTGTCCGGAGCAATTTTGCTACCATCCGGGAGCTGTGCGATTGGGCGGTATGGATTCTGGCCTACGGACGGTATAGCGTTCATGGCCTCGAAGACAGACGGATGCAGGGTCTGACTCTGTTGAATGCGTCGTTTGGTTGCCTCCAGGCCTGACATCTGAATGAAACGCCCAATTGTTTTGAACTTCTGCAAAAACTCACTCAGCGAATCCCGTTCGCCTTCCAGAACGTTACAATCGTTGTAACCTGGC
The DNA here is from genome assembly GCF_005503445.1 of Chitinivorax sp. B. Classification (NCBI taxonomy): domain Bacteria; kingdom Pseudomonadati; phylum Pseudomonadota; class Betaproteobacteria; genus Chitinivorax; species Chitinivorax sp. B. Next base: position 36,187 of record NZ_SCOH01000044.1, read on the forward strand.
AGGGTTGGAAGTGGAACGCAAGCCAAACCGGCGCGGTTGACTTGGCTCATCATCCAAATACGCGTGATATTTGATAAGTCGTCTCCTTCATAGCCGCCGCCGATATTGGTATGCACACCTCGGAACCATACTTCGTTGACGTGTTGATTTGGCGAACATTGCCAATTACTCTGCACAAATTGTTTACGTTGCTCATCCAGCGCCAAAGCGTGTGCTACGTAGCGAACATTGGCCGGGCTGATCTGATGAAATGCGTTTACTGTTCGTGCCATGGCCAGCGACCCAACTGTATCCCATAGCCCCAGAAAATCGATTGGTACGGTCTTCACCCAATGGACTGGTGAAACGGCACCTGTGGACGGAGCTCGACCATTCCGGTAGCAGTCATAAAGAGCTAATAAGGTTTCCTCCTTCAACATGCGCGTCCCCAGCGGCATGCCGACGCAGTTGATAAAACCTGCCAGACTACGGACTGCAAATGCCCCGCGACTGAAGCCAAAAGCCATGATGCGGTCGCCCGGGCGCCAATAGCTAGTTAAGAAACGATACGCATCACGTATGCGTTCGGAAGTCCCGGTGCCTGTGGCGCCGTCCCATACTTGTAAAAACCGACTGTTGCTTTCACCTCCCACACCGTTCAAGTAAATGGCAGCACCGGGTCCAAATCCGGATGCCAATGTTGCAACGGTGCCATACGCGTTGTCATCATAGGAGCAGGTGTCTCTTGCTGGCAGGACTTGCCCAGTAAAAAATTCCCAGGTTTTTACGACATTGGATGGAGTAACACCTTCTTCTTTGGTTACCGGGTCTTCATCTGTCTGTCCTGGATTGTTCCAAGTGCCGTCAATACAAACAATCCACGTCTGGTTGGTCATAATGTCCATCTCCTGGTTGATCGCATTAATACGGTAATACTGATCCACGGCAGCCAGCGGGCTGGTGGAGGTGAATAGCCGATTCATTATGGATCGCCCACGCTTGATCTGTTGCATTACGATGAGGCAGGAAGCATGTGTTACGTGCCTTTGACGTAGGTTGTAAAAATAAAATTGTGGTAGATTAATAGGTTAGTGGAAATTAACGAAAATGGCTTGAGGAAGGTGTTGACGAGTATGAAGAGGGTGAGTATAGTTCGGCCTCTCTCGCAGCGACGCGGCGAAACGAATAGATGTTTTGACTGCGCAACTGAATGATCTTTAACAAAAAAATACAGTCGATAAGCGTGGGCGC